>JAVHRJ010000649.1:0-1466 GCA_036171595.1 Bacteroidales bacterium | reverse complement strand
CATAAATAAATTTGCATCTCTCAAATATTTTGTATATTTACATAAAATTAAAATGTTTAACCAAACCATAATGCCTATGAATAAATCAATTAAAATATTATTTATCTTTTTGCTTGCCCTTGTGCAAGGGGCAGTGGTAAAGGGGCAAAATTTAGTTTTAAATCCAAGCTTTGAAGATACTGCTTCTACAGATTATACTATATTTTTTCGTATTACTAAAGATTGGTACAATCCAAATGGTGCAACTGCCGATTATTTTAGTCCTTATTGCCAAGAATTGTTATGGGGTAATGGATACTGTGTTCCATATACTACTGAAGGTTTTCAGCAACCTCAAAATGGTGTAGCATTTATAGGATTAGATATTTACGAAAAGAGTGATTATACTGGAAAAGAATATGCACAAGGCTTTTTAAGCCAAATAATGACTCAGGGAAAAAAGTATTATGTTTCTATGTATATTAATTTGGTAAATAACAGCATGTATAAAATTTGTGAAATTGAAATTGCTTTTACAGATACATTAATTTATTCTAATCAGGGCACACCATTCAATTTTGCAGATACTGTTAAATTCAACATCAGCAATGCTGATACTGCGGGATGGCTTTTTGTGTCCGGTAAATATATTGCACATGGAGGTGAAAAATATATTTATATTGGGAACAACACACCTAATGCAAATATTACATGTGTTGACAGCTTATCAGGTCCTCTTACAGAAGCATATTATTATATAGACAATATATATGTTTCGGAAAACCAGCTATTGATAAATGAAATTAATATACCTGTAACAAATATTTTTCCTAATCCTATAAGTAATGTGCTAACTGTTAATAATCTTTCTGAACATAACTTCTATTCAATTTTAGATATTACTGGACACATTATAAAGAAGGGAGAATTATATGAACCCGATAATAAAATTGATGTTTCAACAATTACAAATGGTATTTACTTTTTAAAATTAAATGAAGAATTCTGTTATAAAATAATAATTAATCATTAAAAAAAATCATCATGAAAACAAAATTTTTGTTCAGTGCACTTTTTATAGTGCTTTTTGCGTCACAAATAATAAAGGCGCAGTTTAATGTATTAAATACAACGTTTGCATACACACTTGGCGAAGGCGGCAATGTCGAACTTATTATTGAAGACAGTTATGGTCGTTTAATTACTACTTTGGTAAACCAAAAACAAATACCGGGCGATTACAGCATTGATTGGAATGCCGAAAACATTAGTTCCGGAATTTATTTTTACAGCTTAAAAGTAAACGGTATTTTATTAGTTAAAAAAGCAATAAAATACTAACAAGTAAATTGTTATAAAAAAAGCCGGACAATTTGTTCGGCTTTATTATTATAGACCTAACAGGTCTTTGAGACCTGTTAGGTCTTAATTCAAAATTTTATAACTTTTTCACCAAATTATATAACTTAATCATATCATTTACAACT
>JAVHRJ010000648.1:0-1477 GCA_036171595.1 Bacteroidales bacterium | reverse complement strand
AAATAAAATATAAGGTTTTTCTTTGGCTCGTCAAATACTAATCTGAAGTTGGTACCGTTGTGCTAAACCTAGCAAAGATAAACCCTGCATACCCTGCTATGCCTAACCAAGGATTAACTCAAGATGAAGCCAGAGCCATTGCAAAATACATTTTGGAAGAAGTGAAGAAGTACAAGTAGATTAGGTTTTTTGTCCCCTCAATTCATGCAACCTCTACTGAGGTGACCAAAGTATTTTCATCGTTATCCCTTTTTAGTAAATTTATGCTTTACCGTTTGATGGCTTATTTCCTGCCCGTTGGCTATTTGTTCTTCTGCCAGTTTTATATCTTCCAACAGTTCAATTTTATCTACCATAGCTTGATAAGTAGAGACGTTTAGTAACACCGCCGCCCCTTTACCGTTTTGTGTAATAACCAAAGGTCTTTTATTTTTTTTAATTTTATCAAAATAAAAAGCAACCTTCGAACGAAATTCCGAAAGAGGTTGAATGTCCTGGTCTATTTGTATGTTGTACATAACTACTCCTAATTATTTGTACGTGCAAACGTACTTAATTATGTGAGAAATAAAAAACGCTTTGAGGTAAGGTTACTTCTCAAATCCATCGGCGCTGGCTGTTTATTCTATCTATTCAAACAATCATAAAACACAGATGTGTACAGTGATGAGCTATTTGTTATGGTATTACTTTAATTTTTCCATCTTTTTGTTTTTCCTATTCCAATAATAACCAGTATAGGAAAATATTTTAAAAAGTATAGACTCAATGCTACTAATTAATAAAACAAATTGATTGTATTTATTTCCAAAATCTAGATTGATATGCCCTTGATGAATAACTTCATTTCGATATTTTATGAAAGATAAATCTCCGTCAACAATTGAGAAATAATCATAAACTTCTGAAACTAATTCCTCAAAACTAAATCTTTGTTTTGTGCCTGGTTTTTTAAAATAACCGCCATTAATAAGTTCATATTTCTTAATATTAGCCGCATAATCGTGTTTAATCGCTTCCATCCAGACACTACTCATTAACATCTTGCTCTCTATGTGTTTTTGATTTTCAATAAGTACGTAATATCCTAATAAAGCTGAAAGATTTAATACTTTTTCATATTTATCCCAATTACTAAATGCCGTATTCATAAATGATTCTATATCACCGGGATATTCTATCTGAAATATTCCACCACCTTCCAAAGTATATCCCGAGAGAGCAAGTTTTATTTTATAATTATAAGTATCTTTCCATATAAGTTGATAGGGAAAGGAAATGAAATTGGCGGTAAAAAACGAAAATAAGCTGTAGAATTTATTTAGTTTATCATCATAAACTGAGTAATTATCAAATTTAATTTTAGAAAATAAATAACCAGACGAGTTAGGTATTTTCTTGATATTATTATTTAATAAAATTGTATCAGGTGTAATCGCACTAAGTTTATTTTGACCAGCAAATTTTTTAGAAATTA
>JAVHRJ010000647.1:0-1478 GCA_036171595.1 Bacteroidales bacterium | reverse complement strand
AAATACCGACCACGAAAAAACAGGAGCGGTTACGGTTATTAGGTAATTTCATTAAATAATGTGAATTAAGAGTTGAAATCTAAAAGTCCCCCTTCCTTCGTCAGGATAAACTCCGGGACAACATGTTGGTAGAAATAAATAACACTGCCAACACAAATGCCGTAGGCATGATATATTTGAAATTATTTCGTTCCTACGGAACTATTGATTTGGCTATGGTTGTTTTTTCTACCAATATACCGTTCCTAACGGAACTTAAAAAAATCAACCATTGATTCGCATAAATAATGCGAATTAAGGGTTAAAAAACACTATAAAAGCACCTTTCTTAGCATCAAATGCAATGTTTTCCGTCATTCCCGCGAAAGCGGGAATCTCCCTTAGATATCCAAGCTAGTTTACGCATTCTATTTTTTATATTTGCCTTATGAAAACAGAAGATTTCATGCTGTTTAATTCAGAAGCATTTTCTTCGAACAGGGGATTCCCGCCTGCGCGGGAATGACGACAAAAAATGAACCCTTGATTCGCATAAATAATAAAATTTAGGCAACCCTTTAAAAATTATTACGTCTTAAACATAGTTTACATTTAATTAATTTTATAACTTTGTTAAAAATATATTTTTATGAAAAAGTATAATGCTTTTTTAAAATGGTTTTTATCAAGCCTGATTTTATTGCTCTTTATTACAACAAATTGTTATTCACAAAATAATAATGTGAATGAAAAGACTATTATCAAAAACGCTTCGATAACAAATGACTCAACTGTTAAAATTATTAATGCTTTAAAACGTGATGATGGTAATGGTGGAGCTATAATTATTTCGAGGAAAAGGAATGATTCATTGGCAGATAAATGGGTTCGGGAATACATTGAGAACTCGAAAAATAAACCAAATACTTTAAAGCATACAAAAAGTAGCGGATGCTCAAATCTTGATTTTGAAGATGGTAATTTTACTAACTGGACATGTCAGGTTGGTATGAATTATGGTTACCCTGCTGGAGGTTGGTCAGGAACGGCACCTGTTGCAGGTCGTCATACCATTGTATCGGCAGGTAATGACCCTTATGGGGGATTTCCTATGTTGGCACCTAATGGTGGAGCTTTTTCAGTAAAATTAGGAGATGCTGTTACAGGTTATCTGGCTGAGCAACTTATTTATACGTTTGTTGTTCAACCACAAGACACTAATTTTATATATAAATATGCGGTAGTACTCGAAGAACCAGGTCATTCACCTCCTGAGCAACCTTATTTTGATTTTGAAATTTTAGATCAAAACGGTAATGTCATACCTTGTAGTTATCAACATTACGTTGCCGGAGCAGGTTTGCCTGGTTTTTTTAGCGGCGGTGGTGGTGTTTTATATAAACCATGGACAACCGTTGGAATTAATTTAGCTGCTTATGCGGGTCAACAAATTACTATAATTGCAACAGCAGCCGATTGCTCTCAGGGAGGGCATTTTG
>JAVHRJ010000646.1:0-28645 GCA_036171595.1 Bacteroidales bacterium | reverse complement strand
AAAGCCATTTCTTTGCCTTTAAACCACTTTACAATTATTTTTGAAACTGTAATACCTGCAACTTCAATTCCAACACCAAATATTGCAAAACCTAGTGCAGCAAACATTACTTGTCCTTTCCATCCGAAAATAACAACATCATTAAGTGTAGTAGTAGAAATTGCCCAATATTTTAATCCAATTCCTAATACCATTATTATTGTAGCCATTAAACCGGTAAATCTTACTCCCATTTTATCGAGAATAATACCTCCAATAATTAAAAAGAATAAAAACACATTAAACCAACCGTATGCACTTGTAAAAAAACCGTAATCTTCACTATTCCAGTGTAATTGTTGTTCTAAAAGTCCACTTAAAGGAGCCATTACATCTGCCAAATAATAACCGCAAAGCATTGTAAAAGCTACTACTCCCAAAGCTGTCCATCTTGCAACTTTGCTGTCTCTTAATGTTTTCTGTAATTTCTCAACCATAATTGTAAAAGGTATAAATTTTATAAAATTTTGTAATAACCTATTTAAAAAAACTTCGCAAAGCTATAAAAAAATACGGTTTCTAAACATTTAGATTTATTTTTTTGTCAATTTAAAACGAAGTTATATCAAAAAAAATAACCTTTATAATAAATCGCTATATTTGATTAAATTATAAAGGTTATAATAAAAAATATTTATTTTATTATTTTTTTACTGGTACATTTTTAAGTACTTCTACTAAAAAGTCCCAGAATTTTTGAACCGAAGGAATAAAAGCTTTTTCGTCTGGAGAATGTGGGTAGCGAATGGTTGGTCCAAAAGAAAGCATATCTAAATTTGGATAAACTCCACCCAATAAGCCACATTCTAATCCTGCATGAATAGCTTTAATTTCGGGAACTTTTCCAAACTTGTTTTTATAAACTTCGCCAGCAGTTTTTAAAATTTCTGAATTCATATTTGGTTTCCAACCAGGATAACCACCTTCAAATGCTATTATTGCACTAGATAATGCGAAATTACTGTGAATTGCTTCTACTAAATCGTCTTTTGCTGAATCAACTGAACTGCGTAATAAACAGGCAATTAAAATTGTTCCGTTATTCGATTTTACTATAGCTAAGTTTGTTGATGTTTCAACCATGCCAACCATAGAGTCGCTCATACGAATTACTCCATTTGGACAAGAATAAATGGTATTAATTACTTCATTCTGAGTTTTTAAATCAATTACAGAATTAGGTGTAGCTGTTTTTTCAGCAACTAATTTTATGTCGGGATCACAATCAGAAAATTCTTTTTTATAAATTTTCTCATATTCTGAAACTGCTTTTAAAAAATTAGCTTCATTATTATTAGGTACTAGTACTGTAACAAAAGACTCGCGTGGAATAGCATTTCTTAAACTTCCACCCTCGATTGATGAAATTCTAACATTAAATTGTTTGCTTGCAAATTTTAAAAATCTGTTCATTAACTTATTAGAGTTTCCTCTGTATAAGATAATCTCTAACCCAGAGTGCCCACCTTTTAACCCTGTTAATGAAAGTTTATATGCTGTATGATTTGATGGAACTTGTTCTTCTTTGTAATTAAATTTAATAGTAGCATCAATACCACCAGCACAGCCTACATAAAGCTCGCCTTCATCTTCCGAATCAAGATTAAGTAAAATGTCACCATCTAAAAGTCCTGGTTTTAAGCCAAATGCACCAGTCATTCCAGTTTCTTCATCAATTGTAAGAAGTGCCTCAATTGGACCATGAGCAATATCTTTTGATTGTAAAACAGCCATTGTTGCAGAGACTCCCAATCCATTATCGGCACCAAGTGTTGTACCTGTTGCTTTTACCCAATCGCCATCTACCCAAGGAACTATTGGGTCTTTTTCAAAATCGTGAACTTTATCACTGTTTTTTTGAGGTACCATATCAATATGTCCTTGTAAAATTATTCCCTGGCGATTTTCCATTCCTTTTGTTGCAGGTTTTTTAATTATAACATTGCCTACTTCGTCAACAATAGTTTTTAATCCGAGTTTTTCGCCAAACTCTTTCATGAATTTAATAACTTTTTCTTCCTTTTTTGAAGGCCGTGGAATGTTGCATAACGCTTCAAAATTTTCCCATACTTGATTAGGATTCAAATGATTTAGCTTTCCCATTTTTTTTAATTTTTAGTTTCTAAATAAGGGGTTTAAATTACACATTTTTTAAATTATTATTTTAGTTTTTAATTTTTTATTTAGTAATATTTTTTTAAATGTTGATGGAGTGTGCATTAAGTTTATTTGTATTAAAATAATTATTGTTTAAATTATCACTATAAATTATATGTAATAATTTACAAGTTTTTTAATTTTCGATATATTTTTAGATGATTCCAAGTAATAAAAAAATAAATTAAAAATAAGTAAATAAGATTTTAGATTTTTTGATACACCTTAAACAAAAAAAATAAATCAATATTTATTCGTTTAATAAATTGAATTTTTCGAACTAACCTTTATAAATATTTAATTTTATATCTTTGCAATTAGCAATGGATAAGAAAAAGAAAAAAAAAGGTTTTTTTGAGCGATTACGATATAAGTTTCGTTTAATTGTATATAACGACAATACTTTCGAGGAGGTTTTTTGGATACGCCTTACGCGTTTAAATGTTTTTATTGTACTTATGGTGGGTGCTTTTTTATTAATATTTGCAACTACCGTTTTAATTGCATACACCCCTTTGCGAGAATTTATTCCAGGTTATCCTACTGGAGAAACTACTCAACTTATTAAGATAAATAACATTAAAGTTGATTCGTTAGAAAACGAGATTTTAATTCGTGATGCTTATCTTGCTAACTTAAAGTTAATTATTTCGGGTGAAAATCCTAATACTGTTAGTCGTAAAATAATTATTGATTCGTTAAAAAATTATAAAAATATTAACTTAAACATAACTGAAAAAGATTCAATGTTTAGATCGCAAGTTGATGCAGAAGATCAGTTTAGTATTAGCAATAACGTTAATAAAAATGATGATATTTTTAAACTTTTACATTTCTATTTTCCCGTAAAAGGAATGATTACCGACAAATTTGATGTTAAAGCTAAACATTATGGTGTTGATATAGTTACAAAACCTGATGAAGTGGTTTTAGCTACACTTAATGGAACAATAACATTTTCGGGTTGGACTCTAGAAACTGGTTATATGATTGAAATTCAACATCGAAACGACCTTATTTCGGCATATAAACATTTGTCGCATGTTTTTAAAACTGCAGGTACAAAAGTTAAAGCAGGCGAAGTAATTGGGATTGTTGGTAATACAGGCGAATTTACAAATGGTCCACATTTACATTTTGAGCTTTGGTATAAAGGAAATCCGCTTAACCCCGAAGATTTTATAGTTTTTTAAATTCCAAATTCAAAAAAATGTTTGCCACAGATTACACAAATTTTAACTAATTAGATTTTTTTCTGTGTAAATCTGAGTAATCTGTTGTAAAAAAATCAATTCGTAATATCATTTTAAATCGTCAAAATTTTTTCGTCTTTTTTTACTAACTTGCACCCCTTAAATGAAAAAACGAATTGCTATACTTGGTTCAACTGGTTCTATTGGAACTCAAACGCTTGATGTCATTTCGTTTTATACAGATAGTTTTGAAGTTGAAGTTTTAACAGCAAATAACAATGCTGAATTATTAATTTCTCAGGCTCGTAAATTTAATCCAAATACAGTTGTTATTGCAAACGAGGAAAAGTATTTAGAAGTTAAAAATGCTCTTAACGATTTGCCAATTAAAGTTTTTGCTGGCAATAAATCTATTTCAGATATTGTAGAAAGCGATAATGTAGATATTGTTATTGCAGCAATGGTAGGCTTTTCGGGATTAATTCCTGTTATTAATGCCCTCGAACATAATAAAAAAGTTGCATTAGCAAATAAGGAAACCCTTGTTGTTGCTGGTTCATTAATAAAAAAAATAAGTGAGAATAAAAAAATATCGATAATCCCAGTTGATTCGGAACATTCTGCAATATTTCAATGTTTAGTTGGCGAAAATGAAAAAGCAGTCGAAAAGCTTATTTTAACTGCATCAGGTGGACCATTTAGAACTAAAACTATCGATCAGTTAAAAAGTGTTACTTTAAATGAAGCATTAAAACATCCAAATTGGACAATGGGAGCAAAGGTTACAATTGATTCGGCAACAATGATGAATAAAGGATTAGAAGTTATTGAAGCACATTGGTTGTTTAATGTTCCAACAAATAACATAGAAGTTGTAGTACATCCACAATCTATTATTCATAGTATGGTTCAGTTTACCGATGGCTCAATAAAAGCTCAGTTGGGATTGCCAGATATGCGAATTCCTATACAATATGCGTTAACATACCCTAATAGATTCGAAAATAAGTTAGATAGAATAGATTTTTCAAAGCTTAATCAATTAAATTTTGAAACTCCTGACGCTAATAAATTTCCTTGTCTAAATCTAGCATATTTTGCATTAAATAAAGGAGGTAATATGCCTTGTGTTATGAATGCAGCAAATGAAATAGCGGTTCAAAAATTTTTAAAAGAAAAAATTAAATTTAATGGAATTCCAAAACTTATTGAGGAAACCATGCAAAAGGTAACTTATATAAAAAATCCTTCGTTAAACGATTTAATAACAACCGACAGTGAAGCTCGTAAAATAGCAAAAAAAAATAATTAAAATGGAAATATTAATAAAAGCAGCACAACTAATTTTAAGTTTATCAATATTGGTAATGGTTCACGAAGGTGGACATTTCTTTTTTGCACGACTGTTTAAAACAAGAGTCGAAAAGTTTTATTTGTTTTTTAATCCTTGGTTTTCAATTTTTAAAAAGAAAGTTGGCGAAACAGAATACGGAATTGGATGGTTGCCACTTGGTGGTTATGTTAAAATTTCGGGAATGATTGATGAGTCGATGGATAAAGAGCAATTAAAACAGCCACCACAACCACATGAATTCCGTTCTAAAAAAACATGGCAACGCCTTCTAATAATGTTAGGTGGTATTATTGTAAACGTTGTTACAGCTTTTGTAATTAATAGTGCTATTTTATATACTTGGGGTGAAGAATATTTGCCTACATCTGAAGCAAAGTATGGAATTATGGTTGATTCTGTTGGAGTTAAGGTTGGCTTAATGAATGGCGATAAAATTATTTCGGTAGATGGTAACAAAATAGAAAATTTTAGAAAAATAACACACGATATAATTGTAAATAAGGCAAAAACTATAGAAATTGAACGTAATGGAGAAAGTAAAACTATTGCTATTCCAGATTCAATATGGCCTCAATTAATTAAAGATGCTTCGTTTATAGATATTCGAGTGCCTTTTGTTATAACAGAATTTTTTAAAGAATCAATTGGGCAAAAAGCTGGTTTATTGGTAAATGATAGAGTAATTGCTGTTGATAGTTTAGATGTGTTTACAAGTTATGATGCTAGGGAGGTTTTTATGCAAAATAAAAACAAAGATGTTATTATTTCTGTTATTAGAAATTTAGATACAGTAAATATTAAATTAAAGGTTCCAGAATCGGGACTTATTGGTACAGTGCAAGAAATAAATTTCGAAAAATATTTTAAAGTAAAAAAATTGAAGTATGGGATATTTTCATGTATTCCTGCTGGTTACAATAAAACATTTTCGATGCTTGATAGCTATGTTAAGCAATTTAAGTTAATATTCGACAAAGATGTTGAGGGTTATAAATCGTTAGGTGGATTTGTAACAATTGGCAAGTTTTTTCCTGGTGTTTGGGATTGGATGTCGTTTTGGACAATGACAGCATTTTTGTCTATTGTTTTAGCATTTATGAATTTGTTGCCAATACCAGCACTCGATGGTGGTCATGTTATGTTTCTTTTATACGAAATGATTATAGGTCGTAAACCAAACGAAAAGTTTTTAGAATACGCACAAATTGTAGGGATGGTATTGCTTTTTGGATTGCTTATTTTTGCAAATGGAAATGATATATTTAGGCTTTTTAAATAGTACAAAATTTTGCAGTCATTTTCAATTAGGTTTTAATAAAATCTAATTTTAAAACATAGAAATGGATGTAACTTCTTATTATAAAAATAGGATAGAAGAGTTTTCTAAATTAGAATTGCATTATTTTAATAAAGAAAAAATTTTCCCATTTATTAGATTAGCTATAATTGTTTTTACTCTTTTGTTATTTTATGTAATTTTTTCGATTAATATATTACTAGCTTTTTCATTTATAGTAATTGCAATTGTTGGTTTTGTTTTCGTTTTTAAATATGATAATTTTTTAATATCAAAAATTAAATATTATAACAATTTAAAAATAATAAATGAAAAAGAATTGAAATGCATCGATAATAGCGAATATTTGTATCCAAATGGTAGTGGATATATTAATAATGCACATTGGTATTCTTCTGATTTAGATTTGTTTGGTAGTTTCTCGTTGTTTCAGTTTGTTAATAGAACTACCCTTAAATTTAGTAGCGATATTTTAGCTAATTGGTTGTTGAACAAATCAAATAATGAAGAAATAATATTAAGGCAAGAGTCTATCTTTGAATTAAAAAATAAAATTAAATTTAGACAAGATATAATTATTTCAGGATTAAATAATAAAGCTGAAAACAATGATGCTCAAAAAATATTAGATTGGATAAACGACTCATCAATTTTTATAAACAAAAAACTATTAGTTTTTGTTTGCAAGGTATTGCCAATAATAACACTAATTTCAATATTGCTTTCGTTTTTTTATATCTCAATTGTAATTCCAATTGCACTAGTTTTTTTACATTTAATAGTTATTAATTACACTAAAAAAGACATAAGAATTGTACACGATAAAGTTTCACGAAACGTTAATTTATTAAAAGCATATTCCGCTATTGTTTCTGTAATTGAAAAAGAAGAATTCAATCATCAAAAACTACAATTATTATATAACAATATAAAAAATGCATCTCAAAGCATAAAATATTTAACAAAAATATTAAGTAATCTAGATCTGAGATATAATATTCTAGCACATCCAATTATTAATATCTTGTTTTTATTTGATTTTCATAATGTTTTGAAATTAGAAAAATGGAAACAAAATAATATTCATAATGTTAAGAAATGGTTTGTAAGTATTGGAGAGTTTGAAGTGTTATCGAGTTTTGCAAATTTAAGTTTTAATAACCCTGATTGGGTTTTTCCGAAAATTTCTGATAATTATTTTATTCTTAAAGCTAAAAATATTGGACATCCTTTATTAAATAAAAAACAACGTGTTTGCAACGATTTTGAATTAACTGGAGTAAGTAAAATAAACTTAGTTACTGGGTCAAATATGTCTGGGAAAAGTACTTTTTTAAGAACTGTTGGGTTAAATATTGTTTTGGCTTCCATAGGTTCGTGTGTTTGTGCTAAAGAATTTACGTTGTCTCCGGTACAAGTGTTAACAAGTATGAGAATAAATGATTCTTTGGAAGAAAACGCTTCTTCATTTTATGCGGAACTTAAACGATTAGAACTAATAATAAAATTAACAGAGAATAAAGAAAAAGTATTTTTATTATTAGATGAAATTTTAAGGGGTACTAATTCAAATGATAGACATATAGGCTCGGTTGCTTTAATTAAGCAGCTAATAGAAAATGATGCGATTGGAATTATTGCTACACATGATATTTCTATTTCTGAATTAGATTTAGACTTTCCAAATAATATAGAAAATTTTAATTTTGATGTAAAAGTTAATAATGACGAATTGTTTTTTGATTATAAATTAAACAGTGGAATTTGCAAAAGTTTAAATGCTTCAATATTGATGAGAAAAATGGGTATAAAAGTTTAAGTTTTATTATAATATTTTAAATCTTTATTCCCAAAATTGTAACATCGTCAATTTGGTTTAGGTTACCTTTCCATTTGTTAAATGCAGTTTCAAGTTCTAGTAATTGCTTTTCCATTGGTAACTGATTTATTTTTAAAAGTAATTCTTTTAATTTAGAATATTTAAATTTTTTGCTATCGTTTCCACCAAATTGGTCGGCAAAGCCATCTGACGATAGGTATAAAGTATCGCCATATTCAAGTTGAAAGATTTGATTTGTGAAATTATCCATTCGAATATGAATAGCTACAGGCATTTTATCTCCTTTTAGCTCGTAAAGCTCAAAGTTTTGGTCGTTTTCACTTTTCACTTTTAATTTTTCACTTTCCAACTTTATGGACTTTCTAACTATATAAAGTGGGTTATTTGCACCTGCATAATGAAGTTCTAGAGTTTTTGTGTTTAGTGCACAAAAAGCTATATCCATACCATCTTTCATATTTAGCGATGTTGTAATATTTTCATCGTTTATGCCTTTTTGTTTGAGCGAACGAATAATATACTTTCTTAATTCATCTAAAGTTTTTGAAGCATTGTTAATGTTATCATTTGGAATAATTTCGTTTAAAAATGAAATGCCTAGCATGCTCATAAATCCACCTGGAACGCCATGTCCAGTGCAATCGGCAACAGCAAATAATATCCAATCGTTTCGTTTTGTTGCCCAATAAAAATCGCCACTTACAATGTCGCAAGGTTTAAATAAAACAAAATATTCGTTAAAAATATTGCTTAACGTTTCGTGCGAGGGTAAAAGTGCAGTTTGAATTTGTTTAGCGTAACGAATACTACTTTTTAATCCATTATGAATTTTTTCTAATTCGTTTTTTTGCAAATATAAAGATTCTCTTTGTGCTTCAATTTCGTCTCTTTGTGCCGATATTTCTTCGTTTTGAGAGTTGAGTTCACAATTTTTTTCATCAACAATAAATTTCTGTTCTTCTATAATTTGCTTTTGTTTTCTTGTTGTTTTTAATGTTTTATATACAAGTAAAGTGAAAATTATAAATAATAACAATAAACACATAACTAAAGTAAGTATTATTTGTTGTCTGTTTTTTTTAGCATTTGCAACAGCGTCTTTTTTATCTTGTTCTGCTTTTATTGCAGATTGTTTTTTTTCAAATTCAAAGTTCATTTCTTTACGAGTAATCTCCTGGTTTTTATCTTCGCTAAATAGTGAATCTTTAGCTTGCATTGCTTTTTTGTAATATTTTAATGCAAGAGCTGGTTTTCCTGTTTTTTCGTAAAGTTCGCTTAGCTTATCGCTAAATTCCTGAATTGCAAGTAAATAATTAGTACTATCGGCTCCTGTAAGAGCAAAGTCTAAATATTTTTTTGCATAATCATATTTTTTTGTAGATGAGTATAAAGAGCCAATATTTCCTTGTAATACAATAATGTTATTGTTGTCGCCTATTTCATTAGCAATTTTTAAAGCGATAGAATAATTTTCGAGTGCTTTTTCATATTGTTTTTCTTCTTGGTAAAGTGAACCAATGTTTATTAAATTTGTTTCAATACAAGCTTTGTCGTTAATTTCTTTAGCAATATTAAGTGCCTTAAAGTAATATTCAAGTGCTTTTTTATTGTTGTTTTGGTTATCGAAAACAATTGCAATATTTCCAAGAATTGATGATATTTTTGTTTTATTATTTATTTTTTTTGCATTTTCTAATGCTTTAAAATAATATTCTAATGCTTTATTTAAATTGCCTTGATATTTGTATATTATTCCAATATTCCCAAGATTTGTTGTAATTAATTTTTTATTGTTAATTTCTTCTGCAATTTTTAATGCGTCAAAATAATAGTTTAATGCCTTTGGGAAATTGCTTTGCTGGTTATAAATATTTCCAATATTACTTAATGCTATCGATTTGCTTTTTAATACATTTTTATTTTGTTCGGGAATATTTTGTAAGTAGTTACTTAAAAAAATTGATTTTAAGTTAAAATATATCGCAAGATTTATATTGTTATTGTAATCGTAATATGAAGCGAGTTGATAACAAGATTTTAAAATATTAATTGATGATGTTATTTTAACATTATTATTATCGCTTTCGGTAAAAAGTTTTGTAGCAAGTTTAATTGATTCGTTAGAAATTGTTACCGATAAATCGGAATTTAAATAAAGATATTCTAAAGCTAATTTGTTAAGATGAATAATTTTATTAGTATCGGGCGAGTCTTTTAATATTAAAGTTTTTAACGAGTCGATTGCTGTTTTTTCTTGTGCAAAACAAATTTGCAATGCAAAAAAAATGAATAGTATAGCAAAAAATATTTTATTAAAACTCATTAGAAACAATTAAATTACAAATAAATAAAAAAATTTTATTGCCAATCTTATTTTTTTTATTGACAAACTTTTAACTTTTACGTTTATGTATTTTAATTGTTACATAAATATTAAATTTTAACTCCCATTATTGTTACATCGTCAACTTGTTTATTATTGCCTTTCCAATTTTCGAAATTAGATTCTAAAATTGTTTTTTGTTCATTAAGTGATTTGTTAGAATTAGATATTAATAATTCTTTAAATGCCTTGTATCTAAATTTCTTATTATTTAAACCTCCAAATTGATCTGCATAACCATCTGAAAATAAATAAAGTAAATCATCTTTTTGAAGTTGTGTTTCCTGAAGAGTAAACGATTCCATATGTATGTGAATAGCAATTGGCATTTTGTTTCCCTTGAGTTCATAAAGTTCAAAGTTTTTTAAGTTAGAAAGTTCATTGTTCTCAAAAGATTGAGTTTCAACTTTACAACTTTCTGCTTTTAACTTTCTAATTATATAAAGCGGATTATTTGCACCAGCAAACTGAAGTTTTAATGTTTCAGTATTTAATACACAAAGCGAAATATCCATACCGTCGTCAACATTTACATCAGAACTATTTCTTGATATGTCATAAGTTTGATTTAATGATGTGATTATATTTTTTCTCAATTGGTTAAGCACCTCAGCTGCGTTGGTAACCTCCTCTTTTCTTACAATTTCATTTAAAAATGAAATACCTAACATGCTCATAAATGCACCTGGAACTCCATGTCCTGTGCAATCTGCAACACAAAATATCAACCATTTTTTTACTTTAGTTGCCCAAAAAAAATCGCCACTAACAATATCGCGTGGTTTAAAAAAAATAAAATACTCACTTAAAACATCATTTAGTTGAATTTTTGCAGTCATTAAAGCACCTTGTATTCGTTTTGCGTACCTGATACTACTCGTAACTTCTTCATGAATATTTTCAATGTATAGTTTTTGTTCAAGAACAAGATCACGTTGAGTTTCAATTTCATCACGTTGTGTTGATATTTCTTCTTTTTGTTGCTTTATTTCTTTATTTTGTACATTAAGAATAGTGTTTGCTTTCTTTTTTGCTTTATAAAGTTTAATTAACCAAAACGAAAAAATAAGAATTAAAATAAATCCAATAATAAATGAGTAGAGTAATATTTTTTGTTGTTTTATTTTACTTAAATTTAATAGATTAGTTTTTTGATAATTGTCAATTTGAAGTTGTTGCTTTTCGGATTGATATTTTGTTTCCATTTCTGCTATTGACCTTGTTTTTTCTTCTTGATACATTGAGTCTTTTGTTTCAATGTAAATATCATAGAAATAAATTGCTTTTGAAAGGTTTCCAAGCTTTTTATAAGCATTTTTTAAATTATATGATGATTCGCTAATTTGTGGAATAGAGTTAATGTTTTTAGCTATGTTATACGATTCAATTCCAAACTCTAAAGCCTTGTTTAAATATTTTTCTTTGGCACTAGTAGAATAAGCCATAGAATCTGATAACATTATATACAATGCTGAAATATTGCCAGTTATTAATGAAAGTCCACTTTTGTCATTAATTTCTTTGTATGATGTTAGAGAATTTTGATAAGTTTCTATTGCTTGAGCATATTCGCCCATTTGTGCATAAATATTGCCAATATTATTGTTTGCTAAACAAATGCCTTGTATGTCATTTAACTCTTTTTTTAATTTAAGAGCTTTTTTGTAATTATCGAGTGCTAATTTAAGATTGTTTTTATAATAATTAACATTACCAATATTAATATAACATATACTAATACCACGTTTGCCAAATGTTTTTTCAATATCATTTTTTGATTTACTTAATTCTAAATAATAATTAAGTGCTTTGTTATGGTATTTTAATGCGGATTTATAATTTCCCATGTCGGTGTTAACGCAACCAATATTTGAAAGCGATGCACATATACCCCTTTGCGAATCGTATATTTCGGTCGAATTAGAAGCATTTTTGTGCATTTCTTCGTAATAATTTAGTGCTCTTAGCATATTTTCTATAGCTTTCTGAAAATCTCCTTGGTTATAAAAACAACTACCAATGCTATTGTAACAAGATGCAATGTTTTTTGTGTCATTTAATGGTAATAGTAGATTAATTGCTTTAAAATAATAGCTTAATGGTTGTGTGTAATCTCCACTTCCTTCAATTATTTGCCCTATATAAAGTAACGATTTTGCTTCGTATCTTTTGTTTTTTATTATTTTTGATATTTCTAATGCTTTCTTGTAAAAATATTTTGCAGTGTCAGGGTTCTCGTACTCAAAAAGATCGCCAATATTTAAATATGAAATAGCAATATTAGAGTCGCTAGGGCATGGTTGAAGACATTTTTTATCGTTTTTTTTAATATCCAGAAATAATGAATCTAATTTGTTGTTTTTAGAAAATGATATTGTAGCTAATTGACAAAAAAAGATTATCAAAAAATATTTTTTTATACCCATTAAATTTATTGTTAAATTTTAACTCCCATTATTGTAACGTCGTCAATTTGTTTGTTTTTGCCTTTCCAATCATTAAATGTGGTTTCAATAATTTCTTTTTGTTTATTAATTGGTAATTGAGAGTTGTTAATTAACAGTTCTTTTAGTGCATTATATTTAAATTTTTTATTGTTTTTCCCTCCAAATTGATCGGCAAATCCATCAGAAAATAAATAAATTAAGTCGCCTTTTTGTAGCTGTGTTTCCTGAAGTTTGAATGGTTCCATGTGCAAATAAACGGCAATTGGCATTTTGTCGCCCTTGAGTTCATAAAGTTCAAAGTTTTTTAAGTTAGAAAGTTTATTGTTTTCAAAAGATTGAGTTTCAACTTTACAACTTTCTGCTTTTAACTTTTTAACTATATAAAGCGGATTATTTGCTCCAGCAAATTGCAGTTTTAAGGTTTCAGTATTTAATACACAAAGCGAAATATCCATGCCATCAACGACATTTATCTCGGAATTATTGTGTGAAATGTTATTTTTTTGATTTAATGATGTTATAACACTCTCCCTTAAATGATTTAGTACTTCGGCAGCATTTGTAACCTCTTCTTTTCTCACAATTTCATTTAGAAATGAAATGCCTAACATACTCATAAATGCTCCAGGAACACCATGACCAGTACAATCGGCAACGCAAAATATCAACCATTTTTTTACTTTAGTTGCCCAAAAAAAATCGCCACTAACAATATCGCGTGGTTTAAAAACAATAAAATACTCACCTAAAACTTCATTTAGTTGAATTTTTGCAGTCATTAACGCACCTTGTATCCGTTTTGCGTATCTAATACTACTAGTGACTTCTTCATGAATATTTTCAATGTATTGTTTTTGTTCAAGAACAATATCTCGTTGAGCTTCAATTTCGTCGCGTTGTGTGCTTATTTCTTCGTTAGCTTGCTCGAGTGCAATGTTTTTAGCAGAAATAATTTTATTTGCACGTTTTTTATCGATAAAAAGTTTGAAAAAAATTAACGAAAATATTAGTACAAAAATTAATCCCGTAACAATAAATAAAATTATTAATTTTTGTTTTTTTGTTTCTGCTTCTTTTCTAGCTATAGTTTCTTTATCGAGTGCTTTTTGTTTTTCAAGTTTTTCAATTTCGAGTTGTTTTTTTTCTGTTTGGTATTTTGTTTCCATTTCGGTTAGCGAACGAGTTTTGTCTTCGTTAAATAAGCTATCTTTTGTCTCTATGACTTTTTGTGCAAAAAATAATGCTTTATTTATGTTACCTGTTTTAGTATATGCTTTTTGTAATTGCGATGCTGCTGAGTTTATTATAAATTGTGAATTTATATTATTTGCTAATTCAAATGCTTTGTTTCCATACGTAATTGCTTGGTTGTAATATATTGTTTTTGCGATGTTATTTTTTACTGAATCGGCTAAATTATTATTTATTAATGCAATATTTGACCATACTGTTGCTATTCCATTTTTCTCACCTATTTCTTCTTTAATTTTAAGTGCTTTTGATAAATAATCTAATGCTAAAGTATAATTATTTATTTCAATATATGTTATTCCTAAATTGTTATAACATTTTGAAATTCCTTTTTTATCATCTAATTCTACTGTTATTTCAAGGGCTTTGTTATAATAGTTTATGGCATCAGAGTATAATAAATTTCTGTTATTATTTTTAATTAAATTAGCTTTATCTGAAATTACCATTGCAATATTGTTGTAGCATGCCGATAATCCTCTTTTGTATTTTTTAATATTTAAATTATTGTTTTTAATTGAAGTAGAAATTAACTCATTAAATATATTTTCCGATTTTTTATAATATTCAATTGCTTTATCAAAATTACTTTGGAAATAATGAACTGTTCCAATACTGTTAAAGCATTTAGATAGACTCATTTTTTGCTCCATTATTTTTTCAACGTTACCCGATTTTATTGCAATTGAAAGTATATTTTCTGTAATTTTAAGCGATTTAAAATAATAACTTATAGCTTTTTCGTAATTGCCTTGTTCTCTGTTTATATTACCAATATTGTTATAACAAAGAGAAATATCTCTATTCCGTTTTGTTGTTTCTTCAACGTTTTTTTCTTTTTTTGCAGTTTCAACTAATTGTGATAAAATATTAAGAGATTTGTTAAAATATAAAGTTGCAGTATCGTAATTACTTTTATTAAAATTTTCGATACCAATATAACTTAATGCAGTTGCTTGAAGATGTTTGTATCTTTTATGTTTATTGAAATTTTTTTGAGATAAACTATATGCTTTTTTATACCAAAAAATTGCAGAATCGGGGCTAGTTAATTCAAAAATCCCACCTATTTCAATTAAAGTTTTTATTTTAGAAGAATCGGGTTGTTCTTTTTTTAAATTAATTTTTAATGAATCAATTTCGTTAGTGTTTTGAGCAAAACAATTAATGTTTAAAATTGTTGAGAAAAAAAATAAAATTGTAAGTGTTTTGTAATTCATTAAAAAAGCAATTGTTTTATTTTTACCAAAAATAAAAATAATATTTGATTATTATAAAAAAGACTCCTAAGTGGAGTCTTTTTTATAATGTTATTTTTTGTTTATCTAATTATACTTACTACTCCAGTTATTGGATCTTTATCTGTGCCAAGTTTTATTATATAAACATACGAGCCCATTGGTAAATCTTTACCTTTATAAACTCCGTTCCAACGACGAGTTGCATCTGTGTATTCCATTCCAGTGCCTGAAAAAGTGAATAATATATCGCCCCAACGATTGTAAATTTCAATTGTAACATCGTCGTAGCCAGCAATACCTACTATTTCGAAGTCGTCATTTGTGTTATCTTTATTAGGTGTAATAACTGAAGGAATTAATAGTTGAATATCAATTGTAAATGTATCAGTTATTTGACAAGTGTTAGCATCGGTAATTGTTATAATATATTCGCCTGCTGGTAAATTATTAATGTTTGCTGTTGTTGCTCCGTTTGACCATAAGTATGTATATGGTAAGCTTCCACCTAAAACAGTAACATTAATAAATCCCATATTTGAAATATCAAGACCTGTAGTGCTATCAGAAATATATATTGATGGTGGGTTATATAAAGTTGTAACAGCAGTTGTGTCACAATAATGAGAGTCGTAAATTGTAACTATATATGTTCCTGCTGATAATCCTGCTGCAATAGAATCTGTTTGTCCACCTGTCCAAGAGTAGGTGTATGGTGGCGTTCCACCATTTACATTATTAACTTCAATTGTTCCGTTTACACCATTTCCGCAAGTTGGATTTGTTGATGAAAGAGAATAAGAAAGTTCTGTTGGTTGATTTATTGTTGCCTGATTTGTTGTAATACATCCATTGGCATCGGTTATTGTTACAGAATAATTACCGCCAGATAAATTTATTATAGATGAAGTTATTTGACCGCTATTCCATAAATATGTGTATGGTGATGTTCCATTGTTTACATTAATAATTATTGCCCCATCAATAGAACCAAAACATGAAATATCTTGAACAGTTGAATTTGAGCTAAGTGCAACCGAAGGACCAGTTATGGTAATTGTTGTGTCGTCTGAACAATTATTAAAATCTGTAATTGTAACATAGTAAACTCCTGTTGGTAAATTAGATATTGTGTCTGTGTTTTGACCTGAACTCCATGTGTAAGTATATGGGGCCGTTCCGCCTATCATTGCAATACTAATTATACCTGAAGAGTCTCCATAACAAAGTACATTTAAAGCTTGTGTTACTTGAATTGTTCCGGCCGAAAGATTGTTTACGGTTGATGTATATGTTTCTGTACAATTGTTAAAATCTGTTACTGTTACAGTATAACTTCCTGAGCCAAGATTAGTAATTGTATCGTTAGTACTATTTAATAAGTCGTTCCATAAGTAAGTGTAAGGAGCTGTTCCTCCAATTACGCTAATATTTGCAGAACCATTACTTGCACTACAATTTGCACTGGTTACATTTCCAGTTATTTGAATTTGTGAAGGAGCATTTACATGTACTGTATCAATTATTGAACAGCCATGTGAATCTGTAACTGTTACGTGGTAGTCTATGTTTCCAGTTAAGTTAGATAATGTGTCAGTAGTGCTATTTAGTGCATTGTCCCAAATAAAGTTATATGGAATTGTGCCACCGTTTACATTAGTTGTAATTTGCCCATCATTACTGTTGTAACAACTTGCAGGAGATATTTCTGTAGTATTTGTTATAAGTTGAGTTGGTTGTGATAACACAGTACTGAATTTTTGAATGCAACCATTTAAATCTGTAATTGTTAATGCGTATGCTCCAGCACCTACATTTATTATTTGGTTGTTTGTGCTTATATTATTATTGCTAGCATCTTGCCATAAATAATCGTAAATTGGAGTTCCACCAATTACAGTTATTGTTATACCTCCATCTGTAAGTCCATAACACGAAATAGGTGTTATGGAATCTATATTAACTTGTATGTTTGCTGGTTCAGTTATTGCAATTGTATCTATTGTTATACAACCATTAAAATCTGTTACAGAAACTGTGTAATTTCCTGCAGCAACATTATTAATAGAATCTACTACGCTGCCATTTGACCAATTGAAACTAAAAGGCGCAGTTCCACCACTTATCGATGCATGAGCAAACCCGATTGAGTCCCCAAAGCAATTATTATTTGTAACAGAATCGAAAGTTACAGATGCTGCATTTAAATTATTAACTGACCCTGAGAATATAAATTGACATAAATTTTGGTCAGTTATTGAAACTGTATATGTTCCAGCAAATAATCCGTTTACTGTAAAAGTTGTTGCATTTCCAGCATTTGCATCCCATAAATAGGTATATCCAGGAGTTCCCCCAATTGGAGTTACAGTTAGTGAACCATCATTTTGATTGCAATGAGCATCTGAATTAATAAATGTTGCAGTAACAATTGAAGGTTGATTTACAGTTGTAGTTTGAATTGTAGAACAACTATTATTATCAGTAACAGTAACGGTATATGTTCCGCTTAAAAGATTGCTAATATCTTCAGTTATTTCACTATTGCTCCATTGGTAAGAATATGGCCCAACTCCACCGGTTGGTGTTAAGTTAATTTGTCCATCTGAAGAGTTATTGCAGAGTGTTGAATCAGAAATAAAATTTAAAGTTAATAATGTTGGTTCTGATATTGTAACTGTATCTATTGATGTGCAGAAATTACTATCAGTAATTGTAACAATATAATTTCCTGTTGTTAAATTTGAAATGGTTGAAACATTTGCATTTGTTGACCAATGATAAAAATAACCAGGTGTACCACCCGAAGGTGATGCTGATGCTGAGCCATTATTTCCACCATTACAACTTGCATTTGATATAACATTTGTAGAAGCAATTAATTGCGATGGTTCTGTTATATCAATTGAACTTGTATTTGTACAACCGTGATTATCAGTAACTGTAACAATATATGTTCCAACACTTAAGCCTGAGTTTGTTGCAGTTGGAGTTCCGTTTGACCATAGAAAACTGTAATTAGGAGAACCACCTGTTGCAGAAGCCGATAATTGACCAGTCGTTTCACCAAAACAACCTACATTTTGAACAAGAGGTATTGTTACCACTAATGCTGTTGGTTCGTTTATTGTAATATTTGAAATTGCCGTACAACTATTTGAATCATAAACAGTAACGCTGTAAATTCCAGCAGTTAGGTTTGTTGCATTATTTGTGGAGTTTGTGTTTGACCATAAATAAGTATAGCTTGGAATGCCACCATTTGCTGAAACGGTAGCAGACCCATTTGAACCTCCATTACATGATACATCTGTATTAGATGTAATATTTGAGCTAACTTGTGTTGGTTGTAAAATATTTGTTGTTGCAATTGTTGAACATCCATTTGCATCGGTAACTGTAACGTTATAAATTCCAGAGCTTAATGTAGTTGCTGTAGAAGTAGTTTGACCGTTTGTCCAAAGATATGAGTATGGTGGGAAAGCTGCAGGAGTACCACCTGATGCATTTACAGTTGCTGTTCCATCTGTATAACCATAACAGGTTGGACTTGTATTACCAACTATTGAAGCATTTAAAACCGTTGGTTGGGTAATGTTAATGTTAAATGTTGCTTGGCAACCAATTGCATCAGTAACTGTTACGCTATAATTGTTAGCAACAACATTTGAAATAGATGTCCCGTTTGTAGCATTTGACCACAAATATGTATATCCTGGTGTCCCACCAGTTACAGATATTGTAGCATTTCCGTTACTTCCACCATTACATGATACATTAATTGATGATACTAATGAAATAGTTGGAGCTCCAGAATTATTAACTGAAACAACTGTTACATTTGTACATGATTGTGAATCAGTTACTGTTACTGAATATGAACCTGCTGGTATGCCTGAAATTGTGTTACTTGTACCGCTATTTGACCATAAATATGTATATGTTGGTGTTCCACCTGAAACAGAAACCGATGCTGAACCGTTTGAATTCCCACATGTTGCATCTGTATATGATGCTGTTAAAGATATTGCCAATGGCTCGGTTAAATTTGTGTTAAGTAAAAAAGTACAGCTATGCGAATCAGTAATTGTAACTGTATATGTTGCTGCATTTAACCCTGTTGCAATTTGTGTTGTTTGCCCACTAGGGAACCAATTATATGTATATGGACCAGTTCCTCCAATTGGGTTTGCTGTAATTGTTCCATTTGTACCACCATTACATGTAGGACTAACAGAATTTGAAGTTGCAGTTAATGAATTCGGTTGAGTTATATTTACTGTTGAAGTACTCGTACAATTGTTTAAATCTGTTACTGTTACAGTATAACTTCCAAACGATAGCCCAGTAGCTGTTGAACCAGTTTGTGAATTTGACCATGAATATGTATATCCAGGAGTTCCACCAACTTGATTTACTGTTGCAGATCCGTTATTACCACCATTACATGAAACATTTGTTTGGTTTGAAATAGAACTTGTTAATTGAGTTGGTTGGGTTATAGTAACCGATGAAGTTGAGGTACAACCTTTATTGTCTGTTACTGTAACAGTATATGTGCCAATTGCTAAGTTTATTGCAGTAGGGTTTGTTTGAGCGTTTGACCATAAGTAAGAATATGAAGGTGTCCCACCCGTAGGATTTACAGTTGCTGTTCCACTTGTCCCTCCAAAACATAATACTTGAGTTGAGGCAGAAATTGTTGAAGTTAATGTTGTAGGTTGTGTAATTATTATTGAAGAAACTGAAGTACATCCCTTATTGTCAGTTACTGTAACAGTATAAGTTGCTGCCGATAAATTTGTTGCTGTAACTCCTGTTTGAGTATTTGACCAAGAATAGGTATAGCCTGGAGTTCCTCCAATTGGGCTTACTGTTGCAGAACCATTAGTTCCACCGTTGCAGGAAACATTTGTATAAACTGGTATTGATGAAGTTAATAATGTAGGTTGTGTTATAGTTACTGAAGAGGTTGAAGTACATCCTTTATTATCAGTTACTGTAACAGTATATGATGCTGCAACTAACCCAGTAGCAGTAGCATTTGTTTGTCCATTTGACCAAATGTAAGTGTATGTTGGAGTACCACCACTTTGTAAAACAGTAGCACTACCATTATTTCCACTATTACATGAAACGTTTGTTGATGTAGATATTGAAGATGTTAATGTGGTTGGTTGAACAACTGTAATTGATGCAGTTGTGCTACAATTATTTGCGTCTCTCACCGTGACTGTGTATGTGCCTGCAATTAAATTAGTTGCTGTAGCCCCAGTTTGCGAGTTCGACCATGAATAGGTGTAGCCTGGTGTTCCTCCACTTGGAGTAATTGTTGCGGTACCTGTGTTACCACCATTACATAATACTGATGTTGTTGAAGTAGTATTGGTTAGAGCTGTAGGTTGTGTAATTGTAACTGAAGAAATTGAAGTACATCCTTTGCTATCTGTAACTGTTACAGAATATGTTCCAGCAATTAAATTTGTTGCAGTAGCTCCTGTTTGAAGGTTAGACCAAGAGTAATTATAAGTTGAAGTTCCTCCTGATGGTAAAACAGTTGCACTTCCATTATTCCCTCCGTTGCATAATACGTTAGTTGATGATGAAATTGATGATGTAAGTGTTGTTGGTTGAGTAATTGTAATTGTGTTGGTTGATGTGCAACTATGTGAATCAGTTATAGTTATTGTGTATGTTCCTGAGGTTAATCCAGTTGCAGTTATACTTGTTTGTGTGTTTGACCATAAATATGTATAAGTTGGTGTTCCACCCAAAGCGGTAATAGTAGCAGACCCATTATTTCCTCCATTACAATTTACGTTTGTGCCACTTATTGTTGATGTTAAAGCGTTTGGTTGAGTTATTGTAATATTTGTTGTAGCAGAACAACTATGACTATCGTAAACAGTAACTGTATAAGTTCCTGCTGTTAAATTTGTTGCATTTGAAGTTGTTGTACCTTGTGACCAAATATATGTATAAGTTGGCGTTCCACCTCCAGCTAATACTGTCGCAGAGCCATTTGAACCTCCGTTACAACTAACGTTAGTAGATGTAGAAATTGAGCTTGTAACAGCTGTTGGTTGTGCAATTGTAACACTTGATGTTGATGTACAGCTATGTGTATCATAAATCGTTACTGTGTAATTTCCTGCTATTAACCCAGATGCAGTATTTGATGATGAGCCATTTGACCAAGCGTATATATAACCTGGAGTTCCACCAGATGAGCTAACAGTAGCGCTACCATTACTAGCACCATTACAAAGTGGACTTACATTTGCTGTGATAGAAGAGACTAATTGAGTTGGTTGAGTTATTATTATTGAGGTTGATGCTTGGCAACCTAAAGCATCTGTTACAGTAACGTTATAAGTTCCTGCAATAACACTTGATATATTATTTGTTGATGAACCATTTGACCATGAATACGTATAGTTAGGAGTTCCGCCTGATGCTGAAATTGATGCTGCTCCATTTGAGCCATTAAAGCATGAAACATTTGTTGAAGAAGAAATTGAAACTGTAGGAGCTCCAGAATTATTTACTGAAACTGTTGCAATGCTTGAACAGTTATTGGCATCTTTTACAGTAACAGAATATGAACCTGCAGCCACGCTATTTATTGTGCTCGTTATTGCTGCATTTGACCATAAGTAGGAATATCCTGGAGTTCCTCCAGAAGCTGATACTGTAGCAGATCCATTTGAGTTTCCGCAGGTAGCATCTGTTTTACTTGTTGTTAAGGCTATCGCTGCAGGTTGATTAATAGTTGAAGTTTTAACTATTGTACAACCATGATTATCTGTTATTGTTACGCTATAAGTTCCTGAACTTAATCCTGTTGCAACTTGAGTAGTTTGACCGCTTGGGAACCAGCTATATGTGTATGGTGCTGTTCCTCCTGAAGGTGATGCAGTAACTGTACCATTACTTCCACCATTACAACTTGTATTAGTTGCTGATGTTGTTGATGCTAATGCACTAGGTTGTGTTATGGTTACTGACGAAATAGAAGTACACCCTTTGCTGTCTGTAGTGGTAACTGTATATGTACCAAATGTTAATGAGCTTATTGTTGCACCAGTTTGTGAATTAGACCATGAATAAGTATATCCAGGAGTTCCACCTGTTGCGTTAACTGTTGCTGACCCATTATTTCCTCCATTACATGAAATATTTGTTTGTGAAGAGATTGAAGTTGCAAGAGCTGTTGGTTGACTAACTACAATACTTGCTGTTGTACTACAATTATTCACATCTCTTACTGTAACAGTATATGTTCCTGCAACTAAATTAGTAGCTGTTGATGAAGTACCTCCACTTGGTAGCCATGTGTAGGTGTAACCAGGTGTTCCACCATTAGGTGTTACTGTTGCGGTACCTGTATTCCCGCCATAACATAAAACTAACGTTGATGAGGTTGTATTTGTTAATAATGAAGGTTGTAAAATTGTTACTGATGACATAGAGGTACACCCTTTATTATCTGTTACAGTTACTGAATAAGTTCCAGCAGTTAATGTATTTGCTGTTGCACCAGTTTGAGAATTTGACCAAGAATATGAAAATGGTGCTGTTCCACCACTAGCTAATACAGTTGCTGTTCCATTGTTCCCACCATTGCAAGCTGCATTTGTTTGCGAAGATATTGAAGATGTCAATGATGTAGGTTGAGTTATAGTAACATTACGCGTAATTGTACAGTTGTTAGCATCTTTAATTGTAACAGTATATGTTCCTGCTGCTAAGTTTGTTGATGTTTGAGTAGTTTGTCCATTAGTCCATGTGTATGTATAACCAGGTGTTCCACCAGAAGGGTTAGCTGTTGCTGTTCCATTTGCTCCTCCATTACAATTAACATTAGTTTGAGAAATTGTTGCAGTAATTGCTGATGGTTGAGTAATTGTAACTGATGATATTGAAGTACAACCTTTATTGTCTGTTACAGTAACTAAGTATGTGCCAGCAGTTAAGTTAATCGCTGTAACTCCAGTTTGACTATTTGACCATGAATAAGTGTACGGAGCTGTTCCACCAGACTGTGTAATTGTAGCACTACCATTATTTCCACCATTACAAGTTACTTGCGATGATGCTGATATTGATGATGTTAAAACTATTGGTTGAGTAATAGTTACAGATTTAATTGTGGAACAGTTGTTTGCATCTTTAACGGTTACGGTATATGTTCCTGCTGTAAGATTTGAATTTGTAGCAGTATTTGGTCCATTCGACCATGTGTATGAATAACCAGCAGTTCCACCAACAGGATTAGCTGTTGCTGAACCATTATTTCCACCGCTACAATTAACATTAGTTTGAGATATTGTTACTGATAATGCTGAAGCTGGTTGAGTTATAGTGAAATTTTTTAATATTGTACATCCGTTTGCATCTGTAATTGTACAAGTGTAAACGCCGTTTGGTAAGTTAGATGCTGTTGCAGCCGAGCCCCCACTTGGTGCCCATGCATATAAATAACCTGCAGTTCCACCAGATGGAGATACTGTTGCAGCACCTGTTGAACCTCCGTAACATAATACATTTACTTGAGATTGTGTTGCTGATAATGCTGCTGCAGGTTGAGTTATTGTTGTAGATGATACTACATTACATCCATTTGCATCAGTAACAGTAACAGTATATGTTCCAGCAGGACGACCAGAAATATCTTCAGTTGTTGCACCAATTGACCAGTTGTATAAATATCCAGGAGTTCCACCAGATGGAGTTAAATTTACTGCCCCTGTTGAATTTCCGTAACATAATACATTTGTTGTAGCGAATGAGGCTGAAGGTGAACCAAAATTAGCTATTGTTCCTGTTGCTATTGAATGACAACCACTGCCGTCATTAACCGTAACAGTATATGTACCAGGAGCTTGATTTGTAATACAGCTAGCAGTTGAACTGTTATTCCATGTATAAGTGTAAGGTGGCAATCCAGCATTTACAACTGCACATGCTGAACCTTGATTTAATCCAGGACATGTATTATTTGATTGAACTGTAACTGAACCTGGAGGAACACCTAAGATTGCTGTACTTCCTGTCCAATCTAAATTAAATCCACTACTTGCTGCTGTCCAGCCATTTACCATTAAGTAATATGTTTGACCTGCTGTTACTGCTAATGTTGAAACCCATCCGTCGCCAGCTACAGTTTCTGAAAGATCAACAGCACCGTTACCCATTCCAGTATTTCCTGTATTCATTGCATATGAACAACGTACAGGAGAAGTTCCGCTTATGCTACCGCAGCCAACATTTGGTCCCCAAATAGAAAAATCGTAATCTTCAGTATTGTTTATTGGGTTAATTGTTAATGCTAAAGTTCCGGATGTTCCAATATATATTTTGTACCAATTTGAATAGTTTTCACTAATTACACATCCTGAGCATTCAGAAGTTAACCCAGGTCCACTTGCAGCTCCAGTTATTGGACTATTACCACAAACTGAACTTGCACTTGTGCAATTGTTGTCTTCAGATGCTGTTGGTCCATTGGCACAAGGAACGCAACTTAATGTTGCTGCCCATCCGTTACTAGTTATTGTGTTGTCTGATAGAAATCTAAATCCAAGACAGCCACTATTGTCTGTTGATGTTACTGTTCCAGGGCTGGTTGTCCCAGACCATGGGCCACCAAAAGTATATGGACTTCCTTGTGTAGGGCCATTCATAATCCATAAGTAATCGTAATTCAACTCTGTGCTAAATGATGTAAAAGTTGCTTGTAAACAATTACCTGGTAAACTAGGACAAAATGTTCTATATATGTTATTAATGTTTAATGCATAATTACTTGATGGACCACCATCATCGTATATGTTTGCACCACAAATGTTTACCATACATGCTCCTAAATATGTGCCATCTAAACCTGCAATTGGGTGATTATAATTTGTAGATGGTGGCGAACAACTAACAGATAGGGACATACAAACAGCATTGTCAGAGCATGGATACATATCAACAAGCACACGTACTACTCCACTAAATGTTGCTGTCCAAGTTATAGTTGATTGAGTTCCACAACCATCATCGTTATAACCAATTGATAATCCAGTACTTTGGTTGATTAAAGTTATTTGAGTGTCAAATGCTGTGTTCCCACATGTTTGAAAAACGTATGTGTTTCCAGAAACTACTGTTACAGTACTATATTGTCCACCAAAAATACACGAAGTACTTACTGTTCCAGGACAGCTTGGCGGAGTTAAATCAACCCAAAAAGTGTTGTCATTTGCACATTGCGAAAATACTTCAAAAGTTAATGTTAAACCTAGAAATATTAATATTAAATATTTATTTATTTTTTTCATAATAGTTTATTTGTAGGTTTTTATTTGTTTTCTTGATTATTTATATCAATATAATATAACTCTGGATGAGATAATATATACTCTTGTTTTTCGTCAGGAAGTGTAAGAAACTCTTGGTTACTAATAGTTGTAACAGTTTTTGCTTCTGATGGTTTATCGAAAATTTTATTGTATTCTTCGCGGTTATTCATATACAATATATATTTTGCTTTTTTGTAATTTTCAATATCTACCGATTCTCTACCTGTTGGAGAATAACCAGGAATTTTATAAGTTCCATCATTATTAAACTGCTTTATTTTTGTTGTAGTATTGTTGCTTGGCCCAGGGTTTAATTTTGAATTAAACACATTTCCGTTAGCATCTACATTTACCGATTCGCCTAATTTCATTTCGTAACCATTTTGCGAAAAGCAATTAAATGCAAAAAACACAATAATTAGTAGTGTTAAATAGCTCGTTTTCATATATTTATTGATTTATAAATTTTAAAATTATTTTAACCTAAATAGTAAGACAATTAAGTATTAAATTTAGTTGCCTATACTATATTAAAGCAAATTAATAAAATAATTTTGAAATAAACAAATAAAATTAATAATTTATATTTGGGTAAAATAATGGAAAGCATGCATTTGCACATTAAAATTTTGATTGCAGTTATAGGTAATCTTTATTTTTTTTATTCATAATAATGTTTTAAGATTTTTTTTATTTTTTTAATGATTGGTTGATAAGTAATTACATGAACAATAGCAAAAACAAGTTAAATTGTTTTATAAGTTTATATTAAAATTTAACCTTTTAAATCAAAATTTAGTTTCAACTATTAGATTATTTTGTCGTTTTAATAACGAATAAAATGTTTTATATTTACAAAAAGAATTAAAATGGAGTCAAAGCAAGATAACGTAAAAGTAAAAATTCTGAATATTAAAGATATTGATGAATTTAAACTTAATGTAAGTGGAAATGTTGTTGCTGGATTTCCATCTCCTGCAAGTGATTATATTGAAAATGAATTAGATCTTAAAACATATTTAATAAAAAACGAAAGTTCAACTTTTTTTGTAAGAGCAGAAGGTAATTCAATGATTAATGATCATATTTGTGATGGTGATTTGTTAGTAATTGATAAAGCATTTAAGCCAGGTAAAAATTCAATTCTAATGTGTTATTTAGATGGTGCTTTTACAATTAAAAAATTCAGTAAAATAGGAAAAGAATTTTATCTTATTCCCTCAAATCCTGAATTTGAACCTATTAAAGTCGATGAAAATTCTGATTTTAGACTATGGGGACGTGTTAGATTTTCAATTCATGAACACAAATAATATGTTTGCTTTAGTTGATGGAAATAATTTTTATGTTTCGTGCGAAAAAGCTTTTGATTTTTCGCTTGAAGGAAAGCCTGTTGTTGTACTTTCTAATAATGACGGGTGTATTATTTCGCGATCAAACGAAGCAAAGGCACTAGGTTTAAAAATGGCTGAACCTGTTTTTAAACGTAAGGATATTATTGAAAAACATAATGTACAAGTATTTTCATCAAATTATACACATTATGGCAATATGTCAAATAGAATGATGAAGACACTTCAAATGTTCAGTCCCGATATTGAAGTTTATTCTATTGATGAAGCATTTTTAAATCTTAATGGAATTAATGTTGATTATAATGATTATGCCTTTCAAATTAAAAATACGATATTTTAATATATTGGAATCCCAGTAGGTGTTGGCATCGCAGATACTAAAACTCTTGCAAAAATTGCAAATAAATTAGCAAAAAAACAAAATGGTGTTTTAGTTATAGATTCCGAAGAAATGCGCGAATGGGCTTTAAAAAACACTCCAATTGGTGACGTTTGGGGGGTAGGAAGGCAGTACGCTAAAATGCTTAAATTAAATTCAGTTAATACTGCCTACGATTTTACTCAATTGACTTCAAGTTGGGTTAAAAGTAAAATGTCAATTGTAGGGCAGCGAACAAGAGATGAGTTATTAGGTAAGCCTTGTATTTCTATTGATACAAATGCTCATAGCAAAAAAAATATAGCTACAACAAGAGCATTTGGAATAAAATTATCCGATATTAATATAATATCAGAAGCTGTAGCAAATCATGCAGTACGATGTGCCGAAAAATTGCGAAAACAAAAGTCTGTTGCAAATTGTATTACTGTTTTTATACATTCTGATCCTTTTTCAGAAAAAGAAAAATACGTGTATAATAGTACTACAATTACTTTAACCTTGCCAAGTAATAATAATACCAATCTGGTAAAAGCTGCTATATATGGACTTAAAAAGATTTATCGTCCAAATGTGTTATATAAAAAAACGGGTGTAATAGTTAGCGACATTTCTTCAGATGAATTTATTCAAGGCAACCTTTTTATTAAAATAAAAAATTTAGAAAAAAATAAAACTATTATCAAATATTTAGATGAACTTAATATTAAATTTGGAAAAGATACAGTAAAGCTTGCTATTCAAGGCAATAGTAAAAATTGGAAACTTAAACAAGAAAAACTTTCTCCTAGATATACTACAAGATGGGCCGATTTATTAAAAGTAAAAACATAAGCTGAAAATGTGCTTCTATTACGCAATAATAAAGAAAAGAACAAATTCGCTCGTAAAAGCTAAAATTATACGTAACAACCAACTTGATTTTTTAGAAGAAAAACAAATTGTTAATGGATTTAGTCATCCAATTATGCCTGTTATTACTGATGATAATCCTGATACTATTTCAATGATTAAGTGGGGTTTTCTTCCAAATAATATTGAGTCAAAAGAAAAGGCTGATGAATTTTTAACAAATTATAGTACACTCAACGCAAAATATGAGGATATCGGAAAAAGTAAACTTTATGCAGATTCATTTAAAAATAGTCGTTGCTTGGTTCTTTGTTCAGGTTTTTTCGAATGGCGAAAAGTAAATAATGAAAAAATACCCTATTATATTACACTAAAAAATGAAGAAATGTTTGTTTTTGCTGGTATTCAGAATGAAACAACGTACTATAATGGACAAAAAATAAAAACCTTTTCAATTCTTACAATTAAAGCAAATGAGTTAATGGCAAAAATTCATAATACAAAACTTCGT
>JAVHRJ010000645.1:0-7616 GCA_036171595.1 Bacteroidales bacterium | reverse complement strand
ATAAGTAGCAAAAAAGCTATGTCCGCCATCGAACCTGCATTTATTTCGGGTACTTCACGAGCCATAATAATTTATTTAAAAAGTTTATTTACTTCAGCATAAATAGCGGTTAAAATAGTACCAAAAAATATTATGTATAACATAATAAGTGTACCGCCAATAAATTGCGAAAGTGAAGCGCTAATACTAAATTTCTCATAAACCTCATTTGATGAGATAAAATAAGACATTAAAAATACAATGATAATTCCGGCAAATCCAAATAAAGTTGCTTTAGCATTGCTAAAATTCTTTAATAAAAACCATACCGAAAATCCAATAGCTAACAATATTGAAATAGCTACCATTGCATACGTTAAATATAATGCAAAGTCTATCATAATTATTAATTTTTGTGAGTTCTTTGATATTTAACAAGAATATCTAACATTGATATTGATGAATCTTCCATATTACCTACTAATCCTTCAACTTTTGCAATTAGATAATTATAAAATACCTGTAAAATCATAGCTACTATAAGTCCAAAAATAGTTGTTAAAAGAGCTACTTTAATACCACCAGCAACAAGAGTAGGACTAATATCGCCAGCTGCTTCAATTGCATCAAAAGCACCAACCATACCAACAACCGTACCCAAGAATCCCAACATAGGAGCAAGTGCAATACCAAGAGTAATCCAACTTAACCCTTTTTCAAGATTAAATGTTTGAACACCACCATAAGAAATAATCGATTTTTCAACAACTTCAATTCCTTGATCGTATCTATCTAATCCTTGATAAAAAATACTTGCAACTGGTCCACGAGTGTTACGACAAACTTCTTTAGCAGCTTCAACACCATTATTTTCTAAAGCTTCTTCAACTTTTGCCAAAAGTTTTTTGGTGTTTGTTGTTGCCATATTTAAATAAAAAATTCTTTCAATAATAATTGCCAATCCCATAATTAAAATAATAAGAATTGGGGTCATCCATGGAACACCACCTTCGATAAATTTTTGTTTAAATACTTGGTGCATTCCTTTTTCTTCTGGAACTGCAACATCTGTTTCGGCAGGCGTTGTAGCAGTTGTTGCAGGTTGAGTTGTTACAGCTGCTGCAGTATCATCAACCATTTGGCTGTTATCAGCTTGTTTTACGTCAGTTTGTCCTTGACAAACATCAATTGTAGAAGCTCCGAAACTGAGCATTCCCAAAACAGTTAAAAATGCAAAAAACTTTCTCATTCTTTTTTTTAATTTTAAGGTTACTATTATTCTAATTTTAATTTTTAAAAAATGGCGGAGAGAAAGGGATTCGAACCCCCGATACCCTTTTGGAGTATACACACTTTCCAGGCGTGCTCCTTCGACCACTCGGACATCTCTCCAATAATTACATAATCAAAGAACTTAAATTTTAGGGGTTAAAATTACAAAATAAAACTTAAGATAAAAATTTTATTGATTTTTTATGATTTTTTGTTTTTTCAACTCATTTCTCCACGAATGGAATGCTGCAACTCATCTCTTAACTCGCAATATGTCAATTGCTTATTTAATAAACACATTAATTTTGTTAACGCAGCTTCGGTTGTCATATTTCCACCATTAGTTACACCAATTTTTAATAACTCTAAACTTGTTTCGTACTTACCCATGGCTATACCACCTGTATCACATTGCGTTACATTTAAAATTATTATTTCATTTTCAATTGCATTTCTTAAAATTTGCAAAAACCACTTTGAAGTTGGAGCATTTCCCGAACCATAAGTTTCTAAAACAATTCCTTTTAATTTTGGCAACAATAATATTCTAGATAAATAATCTTCAGTTATACCAGGAAAAAGTTTTAAAATCAATACTTTATCATTAAAATTAGTGTTTATATAAAACTTCCCCTTTTCGGTTGGATAATATATTGAGCTAAAATTATAATCTATTTCAATTCCTGCAACTGCAAGTGGCGGATAATTATCTGATATAAAAGCATTAAAATGCTTAGAGCTTTGTTTTGTAGTTCTGTTTCCACGAAACAATTTATTTTCGAAGTAAATGCAAACTTCAGGAACTATTGCTAAATTATTTCTTTTTGCTGCAGCAATTTCAATTGATGTTATCAAATTATCCTTTCCGTCGGTTCTTAATGTGCCAATTGGGAGTTGTGATCCAGTAAAAATTACTGGTTTATCTAATTTATGTAGCATAAAACTTAATGCTGATGCTGAATATGCCATAGTATCGGTCCCGTGTAAAACAACAAATCCATCGTAAATATTGTATTTTTTTTCAATTATTTGAGCAATGCTAATCCAAGATTTAATATCTATGTTTGAAGAATCGACTAATGGCTTAAGCGATACTGATTCAATAACATAGCCGAATTTGCGAATTTCCGGAACCTTATTTTCAATCTCCGAAAAATCAAATGGCTTTAATGAATTTGTTTGGTGGTCTTGAATCATACCGATAGTACCACCTGTATATATTATTAATATTGATGTTTTTTTATTATTCATTTTTTAATTTAAAGAGTTTAATTGCATTATTAGTAGTAATTTCAGCAACGTTATCAAATGAAAATTGTTTTAATTCGGCAATTTTTTGGGCAATAATACTAATATTTGCACTTTCGTTTCGCTTGCCTCTATTGGGTACAGGACTTAAATATGGTGAGTCAGTTTCTAATACAATATTATTTATCGAAACATGTTTTACAACTTCAGCCATAATTGAGTTTTTATAAGTTACTACTCCGCCTATTCCAAGATAAAATCCCAATTCAATTACTTTTTCAGCATCATTTACATTTCCTGGAAAACAGTGGAAAACACCTTTTAAATTTCTTAATTTATACTCACTAATAATATTTAGCATTTCGTTTAACGAATTTCGTGAGTGTAAAACTATTGGGAGATTAAATTGTAATGCTAGTTCAATTTGTTCACGTAAAGCAATTTCCTGTTCTTTAATAAATGTTTTATCCCAATAAAAATCTAATCCAGTTTCGCCAATTGCTATATAGTTGTTATTTGTTATTTCAGATTTTATAAAATCAATTTCTTCTTTAAAATTCTCTTTTACCGATGTTGGGTGTAAGCCAATCATAGGGAAGCAATTTTTAGGATAATTTTTTACACAATTTATTAATGCGTTATTATAACTTTTATCGATTGATGGAAGTAGCAAAAATTTTACATTATTATTAAAAGCACGTTCAATAGATTCATTTCTATCAGCGTTAAATTGTTCAGAATAAATATGTGAATGCGTATCAATTAACATTTTATTAAAATTAATTTTTTGGCAAGCTAACACAAAGTTTAAATAATTTTCCTGGTAAGCATTTTACAATACCTTTAAATTCCATTTCGAGTAAAGTGGAAGAAATTTTACTTACTGGCATTTTACAAAGCAAAGCTATTACATCAATAGATACATCACCTTGTTTTTCGAGTTGTTGTGCAATTAGTAATTCATCTGGTTCAAATTTTATAAAAAATGATGATTGAACATTACTATTTTTTTTATTAACCTCCCAACCTAATAAGTTTGCAATATCTAATGCCGATTCGGCAAGAGCAGCACGATTTGTTTTAATTAAAAAGTTTGTTCCAATAGAATATGCATCACCCACTTTTCCGGGCAAGGCAAAAACATCTCTGTTATATGAATTTGCAATATCGGCAGTAATTAACGAACCACCTTTTAAACCAGATTCAACAACTAAAGTAGCATCCGATAAACCTGCAATAATTCTATTTCGCTTTACAAAATTTTGTTTATCAGGTACAGTTTTAGTTAAAAATTCAGTGATTAAACCTCCATTCTCTAACATCTGCTTAGCTTGTTTTCGATGTTGTGCAGGATAAATAATATCAAGTCCGTGAGCTAAAACTGCAACAGTCGAAAAATTATTTTCAATTGCATTTTTATGTGCTGCAATATCAATTCCAAATGCCAAGCCACTAATTATTTGTACATCGATATCCATTTCTTTGAAATCGTGAATTAATTTTTCACAAAAATCTTTTCCATAATTTGTAGCTTTCCGAGTGCCAACAATACTTAATACCTTTTGGTGATTTAAATCGACTTTTCCAAGTGTAAAAATTGTTATAGGCGAATCTTCACAATAAATTAAACGCCGTGGAAAATCATCATCAAGAAAAAAAACTGTTTTAACGCCATATTTGTTGTTAAATTCTATTTCCTTTTCGGCTTTTAAAAGCACATCTTTTTTTTTAGTATTTTGTGCAATTGATGCAGCAATAATAGGTCCAACACCTGGAATTTTTGCTAGGTTTTTTTCTTTTTCATTAAAAACAGCATTTAAACTACCACAATAACTTATTAAACGCTTTGCAACTACATCTCCAACATGTGGAATTAAATTTATTGCAATTTTATAAATATCATTTTGTTGATTCATTAATTTTATTCTTTGCAAAAGAGTTTAATGCAGTTAATAATTCTGTCTTTTGTTTTTTAGATAGCCCAGTTAATGGAATAGGCTTATATTTTGCAATTTGTTTTTTTACTATTTGATGTATAATTAATTCCTCTCTTAAATTAAAAAACTCTTTTTTAATTTCAATTTTATAAAGTGAATTATACGGCATTTCGATTGATAAATGCCTTGGTGAAAAGGATGTTAATGGATAATATCTTAATACAATTTTATCTTCTTCATCATTATATATTATAAAGTAATATTTAAGTTTTATTCTATAAATAAGATAAAGTATAAATAACAAACTAAAAAATATAGAATAGAAAATTTTATTAATTGGAAATAAGTAATCTGTAAAAACATTATAAAACATAGAAGTTGCAATTAATCCTGCAGTAATAAATGTAACAATAACTAATTGTCCCCTTAATTTATCGTACGAATCTCTGTTATCTACTTTCATTTTTTCTTCGTTTTAATTCAAAATTAATATACGACAACTCCCTATTCGTTTGACCAGAAATTGATTTATTTTCTTCGGCACGTCTAATTAAATATGGCAACACTTTTTTAACTTCTCCATAAGGAATATATTTTACTACGTTAAATCCAGCTTTTGCAAAATTAAAACTTATGTTATCACTCATACCATAAAGTTGCGATAACCACAGTCTATTATCGTTACTTTTAAGATTATTCTGTTTAATTAAATTAGCAAAATGTAAACTACTTTGCTCGTTATGTGTTCCACAAAAAGTGTCAATTGTTTCCACATTACTAATAGTATATTCAATTGCTGAATTAAAATCAGAATCTGTTTCTTCTTTAGATTCGTGTATTGGAGATGTATAATTATTTTTTTTTGCCAAAAGTCTTTCTTCCTCCATATACGCACCTCTAACAAACTTAATACCAAGCCTATAACCTTTATTAATTGCAACTTTATGTAAATTTTTTAGATATTGCAATCTGTCTTGTCTATACATTTGAAAGGTGTTAAATACAATTGCACTATTAATATTGTATTTTTCCATCATTTCAACAACAATTACATCAATAATATCCTGAGTTTTATAATATTCGGCATCTATTAAAACTTTAACATCATTATTTTTAGCTTCAAAACAAATCTCATCAATTCTTTTACGAAATAAAATAAATTCATTATTTTCATCATCATTTAATACTAAACCATTCGATTTTTTTTCTAAAATATGATTAGGAATAAGTGCCGAAGGTTTAAAAACTACAAACGGAACATTTGTATTTTCTTTGGCGAATTTTATTGTTTTTAAAATTTCATTTTTAACTTTATTAATAATTTCATTATTATCTGAACTTTCGGCAGAATAATCTAAAATTGAAAAAACACTATATTCAGATAATTTCTTAACAGTTAATTTACACTCATCGAGGTTTTCGCCACCACAAAAATGTTTAAAAACAGTAGGTTTCACAATCCAATTTATAGGGAAATGAATAAAAAGAGCTATTTTCATTAAAGATTTTGAGAATGTAACTATCCATCCTTTTGAAATTATTTTAAAAAGTAAACGCATCTTTTTCAAATCATTTTTAGTCTTCGAAATAAATGCAATTTGAGTATTATCAATTGAAACCATTAATGCTTTAATATTTTTTTCAAAATTAATAATGATAAACGAAAAACAATAATTTTTTATTTTTGATTTAAAAAATTTACAATAAGCACAATAATAAATAATTAATATTATATTTGCGACAAATTAATTTAAGTTGTTAAATAAATTGTTAATTAATTGTTGAAAAATAAATGATTTTTTTTGTAAAATTAGATAATTAGAATAATTTTACCTTTTTATTATAAATAGTATATTTAATGTTTAAATGCTTAATTTTTAAATAATTAATCTATGAAAAAACTAACTGGATACGCACTTTTAATTATCGTATTAAGTAGTATTTTGGTGTTTGATGGTTGCAAAAGGGGCGATGACGACCCATTTTTTTCTATTCGCAGCCGTAAAGCTAGAGTAACTGGTGATTGGACTTTTGATTCTTTCGAAAGTAATGTAAATCAATTTTTTATTAATTCTGGATACAAAGCCACTGTTGACTTTAAACTCAATGGTGAGAGTATTTCTATAAAAACAGATTCGATTCAAACCCCACACGACACCACAAAAACAGTTAATGGTATTGTAAAAGAAGCAACATATAGATTCGATAAAAACAGCAAAATGGAATATCGTTTCGATTATGAACTTACTTGGTTAAAAACAACTGTTGACGAAAATACTAATTATACTACAGAAGAAAAAATTGTAACAACTGTTAAAAATCGTGCAACTGGTTCATGGAATTTTGTGAGTAATGTTGAAAAAAATGGCGTTCATAAATATAAAAATAAAGAACGTTTATCATTAATATTTGAAACTAATAACGAAAATACAACCATTGTTAGTACTGTTAAAGTAAGTGACGAAAATTACACACAATTATCATACAATTACAATGTTACATCAACAAGCAACGAACACAAATATGCAAATGGCGAAAATGCTCAAGTATGGACATTACGTGAATTACGAAATAATAAAATAGTAATGGATAGAGATATTGACTATTTAGAAGTTTCAAATGTTGATAGCTTAGGAACTTCATACCAAGAAAAAGGTTTTGAAACTACTACTTTAAAGCCTACAAAATAAAAATTATAAAAACATTCTAAAAAAACGACCTGAAAATTCAGGTCGTTTTTTGTATATATAAATTTTTAGAATATAAGATAATTCAAATTATTAAGTTATAAATTTAATTTGCAATATGAGATCGTTGCAAAACTCCTTTTTCGTCATTGCTAAATTAGTGAAGCAATACGTATGTTACTGAAAATAAGATTGCTTCGTTCCTCGCAATGACGAAATTTGTTGTTTCTTGTGGAGTTTTGCAACGGTCTCAATATTTGCTTCAATTAACAAAGGGTGTTTCTTAATAAAGCTATAGCAATTTTATTTAAATGTATTAATTTATTTATTGTTAGCTTTTAAAACTAAAACAATTTATTTACAACCCAATTTTATTATATTCCCATAATTAGTATTGAACTCGACAAAATGTTTTTTGTTAATATAATTAATAGGTAAATTACATAAAACACCAAATTGTGCAATTTGAATTCGATTCTCAAATATTAAATTA
>JAVHRJ010000644.1:0-1482 GCA_036171595.1 Bacteroidales bacterium | reverse complement strand
GCTAACGTTTGGCGCTTGGAATAGCTGGGCATTTAACCGCAGTTGGTGTCAAACCGCTAATATGTATGTATATTGTTTTCATTGTCAAGTTGCACGTTACTGCCCAGTTATTTTAAGCGTGTGTTAGGGGGCGTTTTTATTATTTTCATTGAAGTCGTTGCAGACCCGTTGTTAATTAAGATAAAATATACCCCACTTTCTAAAGCACTTAAGTCAATGCGTGAATTTTTTTCTATGAGATTTTGTTTCAAGACCGTTTTACCAAGAGTGTTATAGATTGTAAATGTTGTGGTATAAGAATAAAAGTTGTCAAGTTGAATAAATATAATGTCATTGGAGGGATTTGGAAATACTTTTAAAGAGGAAATTTCATTTTTTTCTTCTAAACCTGAATTTGAAAAATATTTTAAAATTATACCACCGTACCCAACTGCATAACCAAAATTATTAACAAAAGTAATATCAGTTAATAAACTTATTCCATTATATTCCAAGTTCCAATTCAACCCACTATTGCTACTATGATAAATTTTTCCATCATTTGTTATAAACCAGCCATTAAACCAATCTGTAAAAAGAATATCTCTTATAGTACTGTTGACACCTGAATAATTTGAAGTCCAATTCAAACCCCCATCTGTAGTCTTATATAGATTACCATTTGTGCCACATATCCAGCCAGTTAAATGATTAAAAAAATAAAGCGATAAAAAAGATGATGGTGTTGTATTCAAAATAGTAGAAGCTGACCAAGAAAAATTAATTATTTTACCAAATGCAGCTTTATTACTAATATTAGCTAAACCAGCGAAATAGACCGTGTCTTCACTAATAGGAAATAATTTAGTACCAGAGTATTGAGAAGTATAAGATAAATCTGTCCAATTATTACCACCGTCAGTAGTACTTGTTAATTGACCATATTGTCCTATTCCATATGCAGTTGTTGAACTACTTAATTTTGCATCTAAAATATAATCAGTTGATGTACCAAGATTTTTATAAACCCAATTGTTCCCACCATCGTTTGTCCATAAAAAATTGCTTACTAAACTTGGATCATGGCCAGTATATAAATAATTTCCACAAGCAATTACACCTATATTTGAATTAATAAAGTGAACTGAATTAAAAAATCTTGCGTCATTTGGTGGGTCGGGAGGATAGTTTTGACTTATCCATGAAATACCACCGTTTATAGTTTTGAAAATAGAATCAGATGTAATTACCCAACCTGTATCTTGAGAAACAAATGAACAAGAATTAATATTCAAATTTGTTGGAGAAATAATAGGATTCCACGTTTGTGTGTAACATTTAGTAATTCCAAAAACTAAAAAGAGAATTATTGATTTTTTCATTTATTGTCAGTATATTTTATCGATGTTAAATATTTGTCAAAGGTTGTAGAAATATTTTTTTTTTAAATGTCTTGTCCTAAAATACGGCTACAGATTAATATTCATTTTATTAAAGTTATTA
>JAVHRJ010000643.1:23274-28692 GCA_036171595.1 Bacteroidales bacterium | reverse complement strand
AAATAGAACTTTTTTAGAAAAGAATAAAATTGATCTTTATATTCCCGGAAACCCAATTCATCCATTAACTTTTATAAATGGAGTTTTAGATTTAATAAGAAAAAAGAAATTGTAATTATGCTTTGTGGTATTTCTTTTCTAATTTGTTATGAGTCTCTAAAACGGCTTTTTCTATACTTTTAGTATCGAAACCACACATTGCATGTTGTTGCATTTGCGAAGCATGTTCAATAAATTTATCGGGAACACCTAATCTTTTTACATTTGTTTTATAGCCATTATCGGCAATAAATTCAAGTATTGCACTTCCAAAACCTCCCATTATTGAACCATCTTCGATTGTAATTATATACTTAAACTTTTTTAATATATGATGAAGCAATTCTTCATCTAAAGGTTTAACAAATCGCATATTATAAACTGCTATGTTAATATCAGATTTTGCCATTTCTATTGCAGTTTCTAATGCAAAGTTTGCAGGATGACCAATTGCAAGAATTGCAATTTCTTCTCCATCACGAAGCAATTCGCCTTTCCCTATTTCTATTTCATAAAATGGTTGTTTCCAATTTGTTATAACACCGTGCCCACGTGGATATCTAATAACAAAGGGACCTTTGCCTAATTGAGCAGTAAACATTAAATTACGAAGTTCAACTTCGTTTATTGGTGCCGAAATAATCATATTTGGAATACACCTCATAAATGGAATATCAAAAGCTCCTTGATGTGTAGCTCCATCGGCACCCACCATTCCTGCTCTATCTAAACAAAAAACAACATTTAAATTTTGTAATGCAACATCATGAATAGCTTGGTCGTATCCACGTTGCATAAAAGACGAGTAAATATTACAAAATGGAATCATTCCCTGTATTGCAAGCCCAGCCGAAAATGTTACGGCATGTTGTTCTGCAATACCAACATCGAAACAACGTTCAGGTATTTTTTCCATCATAATATTAAGTGAGCAACCGGTTGGCATAGCTGGAGTAATTCCAACAATTTTTTTATTTAATTCAGCAAGCTCAGTAATAGTTTCGCCAAAAACATCTTGATAAAGCGGTGGAGTTGCTATATGGTGAACTTCGCGAATTATTTCGCCAGTACTTTTATCAAATTTTCCTGGTGCATGAAAAACTGTTTGATGTTCTTCTGCTTGTTTAAACCCCTTTCCTTTTACTGTTAAAATATGTAATAATTTAGGACCGGGAATATTTTTCATGTCTTCTAAAATACGCGACAAATAAACAACGTCGTGCCCATCAACTGGTCCAAAATATCTAAACCCGAGGGCCTCAAATAAATTACTTTGTTTAAGAATTATTGATTTTATTCCATTATTAATTTTTTGAATAGCTTGCTGTGTATTTGGTCCCCATTTACCTATTTTCCCTAAGAAATTCCATACATCTTCTTTAACTCTATTGTAAGTTTTTGATGTTGAAATATCTAATAAATATTCGCTAAATGCCCCCACATTTGGGTCAATTGCCATTTGGTTATCATTTAAAACAACTAACATGTTTGTTTTAAGAGTACCAGCATTGTTAAGTGCTTCAAAAGCCATTCCAGCAGTCATAGAGCCATCGCCAATAACTGCAATAATTTGACGGTCGGTTCGTTTATTAATTTTATCAGCAATTGCCATACCCAAAGCTGCCGAAATAGATGTTGATGAATGTCCTACACCAAATGCATCGTATTCACTTTCTTTTGGCGATGGATAACCACTTATTCCATCTTTTTTTCTATTTGTATTAAAAACATCTTTTCGTCCTGTTAAAATTTTATGCCCATATGCTTGATGACCAACATCCCAAATTATTTGATCAGTTGGCAAATTAAAAACATAATGCAAAGCAACTGTTAATTCAACAACTCCAAGGCTTGCACCAAAATGACCAGGGTTACATGAAACCTCATCAATTATAAATTGTCGTAATTCGTTCGACAACTGAATTAACTGAAGTTGTGTAAGCTTTTTTAAATCAGCTGGACTTTTAATTCCGGATAATATTGAATTTTGACTTTCGGCCATAAATTAATAATTTGCAAAGTTAAGTTAATTTGTTAATTGCAAATAGATAAATACACGATTTTAAATACATTTTACATTAAACAATAAAAATTAACGACAAAAGAGTTAATCAATTGTAAATTAAAATTATAAATTACGTTAAAATTTGTTATAAACAATGGTTATGTAATTATAAAATAGAATAATCAACATTAAATTTTATTTTGATATTTGATTTTATAATAATTAATTACCTTTGTAGTTTATTTGCAATAACATGAACGAATTTAATCGAAAATTTTTTATATTAATTTTCTTATTTGCAATAATTGAATTGTCGTGTACTCGTCAAAAAAAGATGATTTATTTACAAGGCGCCGGAGTAGATAGTACGCAATTTATAAACCAAATGGCACAATACAAAATTCATTTTGGTGATATTTTAGATATTAAAGTAATTAGTTTAAATAAAGATATTACTTTGTTATTCAATATTGACAATGAAACAAATTTAAACAACTACAATAATGAGGCATCACTATATTTTCGTGGTTATACAGTAAACGAAAAAGGCATTGTAATTATGCCAATGATAGGAGAAATAAAAGCAGTTGGTTTAACTTTAGAAGAAATGCAGGCAACTGTTCAACAAAAGGTTGATGAAATGCTAAAAGATGCTCAAGTTTTAGTAAGATTCGGTGGTTTTAAATTTACTGTACTTGGTGAAGTAAAACGTCCGGGAATGTTTTATATTTATAACAATAGATTAACGTTACTCGAAGCAATAGGTGAAGCTGGCGATTTAAGCGATTACGGCAATCGCGAAAATATTTTAGTTATAAGACCTACACAAACAGGAACAAAAACTTTTAGAGTTAATTTACTTAACAAAAATATTTTAGAGGATCCAAATTTTTATTTAACTCCTAACGATGTTGTTTATGTTGAGCCAATTAAAACTAAGAATTGGAAATTAAATGCATCAAATGTATCAATTATTCTTTCGTCAATTACAACAGCTATTCTTGTAATAAATTTCATTTTTAAATTTTAATGGAATCAAATTTAAATAACAACCAAAATCAACAAAATGAAACTATTGATATAAAGAAATTTATATTCAAAATATTAGCCAATTGGTATTGGTTTGTTTTTTCTATTTTTATAACAATAAGCATTGCATTTGTAATAAACAGATATACCGATCCGGTTTTTAGTCAAAAAGCTTTAGTTTTAGTTGCCGATAAAGATAATTCTGTATCGGGTGGTGTTGAAGGAATTTTAGAGCAACAAGGAATTTTAAGGGCAGGGAGAAAGAAAGTAGTTGAAAACGAAATAGCAGTTCTTAGCTCATACAGAATTATTAATAAAACTATAAACCAATTACCCGACTTTGCAATTTCATATTTTGGAATGGGTAGAATTAGAACAGTTGAATTTTATAAATCGGCCCCGTTTGAAACAATAATTGATACAAATAGAACAAATAAAGTAAATCAGCCTATTAACATTAAACTGATTTCCGAAAACGAATATCTTCTTGAAATTGATGGAAGTGTTCCTGTTAAAAAGAAAATGAAATATGGTGAGTGGTATAACGATAGTAGTTTTACATTTTGTGTAAATTTAACAAAACCTTATTTTAAATCGGATCCATCTTTTAGTTATCAATATTTTTTTGTAATTAACGACAACAATCAGTTAACAAACAAATATAAAGGGAAATTAAATCTTAATACAACCGATAAAAAATCTACAATTATTGAACTATCTACTCAAGGGTTGGTTCCGCAAAAAGAAGCCGATTTTTTAAATAAATTATTAGAAGTTTATATTAATACGGGACTTGAAGAAAAGAATCAAATAGCATTAAATACTATTAAATTTATTGATGAACAGCTTAATGATATTACAGATTCGTTGGAAATTAATGAAAGTAGATTACAAAACTTTAGACAAAATAACCGATTAATAGACATTAGCAAAGAGGGAAGTGTATTATATGAAAAAATAGATAGAGTTCAAAACGAAAAAGCAATGTTAACAATAAAGTCAAAATATTTCGATTATTTAAAAAAATACATCGACGATAAAAAAGATTTTACAGATGTAATGGCTCCATCTATTGTTGGTATTGATGACCCAATGCTTATAAAACTAATTACCGATTTATCTGAGTTAAGTAAGCAAAAAAACAATTATACTTACGCATCTAATGTTAAAAATCCTGCTACAGAGCTTGTTAATAATCAAATTGAAAGCAACAGAAAAGCTTTGGCTGAAAATATTAGAAATTTAATTCAATCAAATATTATTTCAGTAAATGAAGTTGATAAACAAACTGCAAAAATTGAAATGGAAATAGCCAAACTTCCAAGTACCGAAAAGCAATTAATTACAATTCAAAGAAAATATAAGCTTAACGACCAAATATACACGTATTTATTAACAAAAAGAGCTGAATCTGGTATAGCAAAAGCATCAAATGTGCCTGATAATAAAATAATTGATACTTGCTTGGTCGAAAATGCTACGCAGGTTGGTCCTAAGAAAACATTAAATTATACAATTGCAATTTTAATAGGAATTCTTATTCCACTTATTATAATTATTATTGTTGATTTTTTTAACGATAAAATTCTTGATCGTCACGATGTTGAGACACATACTAATATTCCAATTATGGCAACAATTGGTCATAATAACAAAGCTTTTGAATTTGTTGTTTACGAAAAGCCAAAATCATCTATTGCCGAATCTTTTAGAACTTTACGTACAAATTTACAATATTTGCATATTGATAAAAATTTAAAAACTCATACTATTTCATTAACCTCTACGGTAAGTGGTGAGGGAAAATCGTTTTGCGCATTAAATTTGGCATCAATTTTTGCTCTTTCTGGAAAAAAAACAATAATAATGGGTTTAGATTTAAGAAAACCTAAAATTCATAAGGAGTTTGGAATTGAAAACGCAATTGGTATAAGTACTTATTTAATTGGAAAAAACACCCTTGATGAAATAATTATTCAAACACAACAAGAAAATTTGTTTATTGTTACATCAGGTCCAGTTCCACCAAACCCCGCCGAATTGTTAGAAAGCGAAAAAATGGGCAAACTAATGGCGGAATTAAAATCTATTTTTGATGTCATTATTATTGACACTCCTCCTGTAGCACTTGTTACCGATTCGTTACTTATTTCAAAATATGTTGATACAAATATTTACGTGATAAGGCAAAATTATAGTAGTCGAACAGTTTTGAAATTTCTAAATAACTTAAATACTGGTAGTAATTACAGGTCGTTAGGAATACTAATTAATGATGTAAAAATTCCTAGTTATTACGGTAATCAATATGGGTATAAATCAGGATCGTATGGCTACGGTTATGG
>JAVHRJ010000643.1:9394-23174 GCA_036171595.1 Bacteroidales bacterium | reverse complement strand
GTTATTACGGTAATCAATATGGGTATAAATCAGGATCGTATGGCTACGGTTATGGTTACGGATATGGTTATTACGATGATGACGAACAGGAAACAAAAAGTAATGTTAAAAAAACATTATCAATGATTCCGCTTCCAAAATTTTTAAGAAATAATAAGAAAAAATAAAATTAAAAAAAACGCATTAATATTTATTTGTTACAATTTTATTTTTTCAATCCCAACGTCAATACGTTTAATAATCTCATTTTTACCAAGTAACTCGGCAATTTCCATCATTGATGGACCTGAAGTTGTACCAACAACAACAATTCTAAAAGGAGTCATTACTTGGCCTAATCCAATGTTTTTTGCTTCAAAATATTGTTTAATGTTATTTTCTAAAACTGCTGCTTCAAAGCTCTCTGCCGAATTTAAAACTTCTTTTAGTTCTATTAAAATTTTTGAAGAATCAGGTTTCCATCGCTTTTTAATTGCTTCAGCATCGTATATTTTAGGCATTTGAAAAAAGAATTTTCCTTCATTTACAATATCTTTAACAAAGTTTGCACGTTCTTTTAACAAATTGCAAATTTTTTCAAGAAAATTAATATCAGAAATTATTCCCTCTTTTTTAAGTTCGGTTTCAACTAAAATAGCTAATTCGTGATTCGATTTTGTTTTTAAATATTGCTGGTTAAACCATTTTGTTTTGTCTGGATCAAATCGTGAACCTGATTTACCAACCCTTTCAAGAGTAAAAATCTCGGAAAGTTCTTTTATCGAAAATATTTCTTGTTCAGTTCCTGGGTTCCATCCTAAAAGTGCTAACATATTTACAAACGATTCTGGAAAATATCCACATTCGCGATAACCCGAATACACTTCACCTTCGGGTGTTTTCCACTCGGTTGGAAAAACAGGAAAGCCTAATTTATCACCATCTCGTTTGCTTAATTTGCCTTTACCGTCGGGCTTTAAAATTAATGGTAAATGTGCAAATTGTGGCATTGTGCTTTCCCAACCATAAGCACGATATAATAAAACATGTAATGGCAACGATGGTAACCATTCTTCTCCCCTTATTACATGAGATATTTCCATTAAATGATCGTCAACAATATTTGCTAAATGGTATGTTGGCATGCCATCTGATTTAAATAATACTTTATCGTCTAAAGTAGTAGTATTTACTTCAATGTTTCCACGAATTAAATCGCTCATGTGAACAATTTCATTTTCGGGCATTTTAAATCTTATTACATAATGTTTTCCCGAAGCTAATAATTCATTAACCTCTGCATTTGATAGAGTTAAACTATTGCGTAAATTTTTTCGAGTTTGTACATCATATTGAAACTGTAATTTTTGCAATTCAAACTCTTTTCTTTTTATGTCCAACTCTTCGGGGGTGTCAAAAGCATAATAGGCATTACCATTATTAATTAAAATATCTGCATATTGTTTATAAATATGTTTTCTGTCAGATTGCCTATAAGGACCATAATTTCCTCCTTTTACAACATCTTCATCAAAATTAATTCCACACCATTTTAGCGATTCAATTATATACTCTTCGGCACCTTTTACGTAACGTGTTTGATCGGTGTCTTCGATTCTTAAAATCATTGTTCCGTTATTTTTTTTTGCAAATAAATAATTAAACAATGCTGTACGCACGCCACCTAAATGTAACGGACCAGTTGGACTCGGAGCAAAACGAACTCTTACTTTACTACTCATATTAAATATTTTTCACAAAAATACTTAATAAAATATTTAAATAAATGTTTTATTTAAAAGAATACTGTTTTTGTCGTATAGTGTTAATGTGCAGTATGTTGTAATTTTTGCACGATTTTTGAAAACTAAACGCAAATTAATACTTATTAAATAATCATAAAAAAATAACATTATGGAAACAAAAAAATCAAATCGAGCATCGCTCGAAAACAAAAGAGGACTTTATTTTAAAATAGGTTTAACTTTTACATTATTTTTAGTGCTTTGTGCATTTGAATGGAAATTTTATACCAACGAAAATGACTTTTATTACGACATTAGTTCGATTTTGCCTGAAGATCAAATTGCAATTACATTTCAAAAAGACGAAATAAAACAATTAAAGCCAAAACCACCAGCAATAACATTCGAAATTGTAAATAATGATGTGAAAACCGATACTACAATAACAATTTTTACAACCGAAATAACAAATGACACAACAAATATTTGGGATATTAAACTTGATACAACAAGCGACATTGAAGAGGTTTTAAAACCATATATGGTCGAAAAAATGCCAAAATTCAATGGTGGTGAAGTTGCAATGTTCGATTGGATTAAAAATAATATTGTTTATCCAAAAGAAGCAATTAAAATGGGTATTATGGGTAAGGTGCAGGTTAGTTTTGTTGTAAATAAAGATGGTTCAATTTCGGATGTTGCAGTAGTTAGGCCAGTTGATTATTTGTTAGATAAAGAAGCAATAAGGCTTATTTCATCGATGCCAAGCTGGGAGCCAGGAACACAAAACGGAAAAGCAGTTCGAGTAATGCAAGTATTGCCAATAAAGTTTGTACTTGGCGATTAATTTTATTTTACAATTGTTTATTAACACTAAAACGCTCCATTTTTTAGGAGCGTTTTTTTTATTTCATAAAAATTAAATTTTCATTTCAGGTATCTCTCCCTCAATAATAAGTTTGCCTTCTGTATTTTGTTTTATTTCTTCAATCGACACTCCAGGCGCTCTTTCTAAAAGTTTGAATCCATCTTTTGTAACTTCCAGAACAGCTAAATCGGTAACGATTTTTTTGACACATTTTACACCTGTTAATGGTAATGTGCATTTTTTTAATATTTTTGATTGCCCTTTATTAGAATGCTGCATGGCAACAATAATGTTTTTTGCTGAAGCTACTAAATCCATTGCTCCCCCCATTCCTTTTATTAACTTACCTGGAACTTTCCAACTTGCAATATCACCTTCTTCCGAAACTTCAAATGCACCAAGAATTGTAAGGTCAACATGACCGCCACGTATCATTGCAAAACTTGTTGCTGAATCGAAAAATGAAGCTCCTTCAGAATATGTTACCGTTTGTTTTCCGGCATTTATTAAGTCAGCTTCTACTTTATCAGATGTTGGAAATGGTCCAATACCTAATAAACCGTTTTCAGATTGTAATGTTACGCTAATTCCTTCGGGAACATAATTTGCTACTAAAGTTGGAATTCCAATTCCAAGATTCACGTAATAACCATCTTTTAATTCTTGAGCTATACGTTTTGCTATTTGTTCTTTATCTAAACCCATACTGATTTATATTTATTTTTTTACTTGAAGTCATCCTGAGGCCCTCGAAGGATGATTTGCTATTTTTTATTTTTCTATTTTAAAGAGTTATACTTCGAGTACCTCAGTATGACTCTTTATAATTATTTAGGATTTGAGGTAGTTATTTTTTCGATACGTTTTTCGTAGTTAACACCTTGAAAAATTCTTTGAACAAAAATTCCTGGTGTATGAATAAAATTTGGATCTAATTGTCCGGCAGGAACAAGTTCTTCAACTTCAGCAATAGTTATTTTTCCTGCCATTGCCATCATATTATTAAAATTTGATGCAGTATAACGAAAAATTAAATTCCCATGTGTATCGCCTTTCCATGCTTTAACTATTGCAAAATCGGCAGTAAGAGCATGTTCTAAAATATGCATTTTACCATTAAATTCACGTTCTTCTTTACCAATAGCAACTTCGGTTCCATAACCAGCTGGAACAAAGAATGCAGGAATTCCAGCGCCACCAGCTCTAATCCTTTCAGCTAAAGTTCCTTGAGGAACAAGATCGACTTCGAGTTCGCCTGATAACATTTGACGTTCAAATTCGGCATTTTCTCCTACATAAGAAGCAATCATTTTTTTTATTTGTTTGTTTTGTAACATTAAGCCCAACCCAAAATCATCAACTCCACAATTATTTGATATACATATCAATCCATTGATGTCTTTTTTTGATAAAACTCTAATTACATTTTCGGGAATTCCACAAAGTCCAAAACCTCCAAACATTACAGTTATGTTACTTGTTATTCCCTTTATTGCTTCTTCAGCGTTTGCAACTACCTTATTCATAATTTTATTTTTTTACAAAATTAAATTTTTTAATCAAATTGAAATACATCCATAGCTTTTATAACGGCTTCTTCAAGCCTAGCTTTATTTAGTTTGTTAGGCAAGTTATTTGTATCCAAATATTCTATTAATTGCTCAGTACTTAAATTACCAACCAATTTACGAGCCGACATAGGACAGCCACCCATTCCTAGCATAGCAACATCAAAATAACGGCAACCTGCTTTGTAAGCAGCATCAATTTTTGAATTTGCCTCATCGAGCGATACGTGCAAATGAATACCTAAATCAATTTTTGGAAATTCGTTTTTTATTTTAGAATAAATGCTAGCAATTATATTATTATCGCCAATACCTAATGTGTCGGCTAAACTTATTGTTTTAATTCCAATGGATTGTAGTTTACTTATAGCTTTTATTAATAATTCATTGCTTTGCTCGTCGCCATATGGATTACCAAAAGCCATTGATAAATAAATTATTAATTCTTTATTTTTTTTTATTAATAGATTTTGAATTTCAGTAACATTATTAAAAGCTTGCTCTATTGTTGAATTAATATTTAATTTAAGAAAAGTTTCGGAAGTTGAAAATGGATAACCAAAATATTTTATTTCATCGAACTCTGAGCCAATTTGAGCACCTTTATAATTTCCAATTATTGCTAAAAGTTTTGTGTTAGTATTCGACAAATCGAGCATTTTTAACACTTCTGCAGTATCGCTTAATTGAGGAATAGCTTTAGGAGAAACAAAACTTCCAAAATCAATAGTATCAAATCCAACTTTAAGTAAACAATTTATATATTCGGCTTTTAACTTTGTAGGGATAAAAGTTTTTTTGCCTTGCATTGCATCTCTTGGGGTAGCAACAATTTTCATATTTTACATTATTTCAAGCAATAAATTTAACGTTTTTTTTATAATAATTAAAATTAATTAATTTCCTTAATATTAAATCCCATTTTCTGAACATCTTCCCAAAAATTAGGATACGATTTTTTTACAACATTAACATCATCAATTGATATTTTATTTATTAGAGCCAATGGTGCAAATGATAATGCCATGCGATGATCGTTACAAGTTTTAAAACTCCATAATTTTAATGAATCTTTGATTATTTTATTATTTTTAAATTTAGATATACTGTTATTTGTTATTAACAAATTGCACCCAATTTTTAACAATTCGTTTTTGAGGGCTTGAATACGATTGGTTTCTTTAATTAACAATGTTTCCAAACCAGAAAGAGAAAACGGAATGTTTAATGCTGAAAGGGTTACTACAATAGTTTGTGTTAAATCGGGGTAATTAGAGAAATCGTAATCGAATTGATTTATATTAGGGCATGAAAGTTTTTTTAATCGAATACCGCCAGAAAAAAAGGTGGTTTTTATTCCAAAACTATCAAATAATTCAGTTATTATTGAATCGCCTTGTATGCTGTTTTTTTTTAACCCAAATAATTTAATGTCAGCAAAATCGGATATAACAGCCATTTCGTACCAATATGAAGCAGAACTCCAATCGGCCTCAACAGTATAATCTCGCGAAAAATAATTTTGTTTTTTAATTGAAATTATATCGTTTTCCCATTTTGATTTAATCCCGAAATTTCGCATTAAGCCTAGAGTCATGTCAATATAGGGTTTCGAAACAATTTTGCTCTTTAATTTAACATTTAATCCATTAGGCAGGGTAGGGGCAATTAATAACAATGAACTAATAAACTGACTGCTAACACTCCCAGAAATTTCAATATTACCACCTTCTATTGCTGTTCCATAAATTTTAATTGGAGGAAATCCTTCTTTTTCTAAATATTCTATTTTTACACCAAGCTCATTTAACGCATTTACAAGTATTCCAATAGGTCTATTTTTCATTCGTTCAGAGCCAGTTAAAATCCACTCACCTGGTTTGTTTGCAAAATAGGAAGTTAAAAATCTCATTGTAGTACCAGCATCTCCTACATCAAAAATATTTGAATCGGAATTTAAAATATCTAATAAATTTTTAGTGTCGTTACTATATGATAAATTATAGATTTCGAATTTTTTTTTAGCCAATGCCCTTATTAAAAGCACTCTATTGCTAATGCTTTTAGAAGAAGGCAATGATAATTCGCCTTTTATTTTTTTATTTTGTTTTGAAATAAGATATTCCATTATCAATTAACAACAAATAATTAATAGTTAGATTAGCAAAATTATCAATTTTTTGCTTTTATAAAGCTAATATAAATAAAAATCTTATTTTTATACAGCAACCGATTTAAATGGCAATACTTCTGAGTTTTCAAATGCTACATTACTTAAAATTAATAATAACGAAACTAGTTTTAATTATGAATTAAAAATAAGTCCTAATCCTGTATATAATGTTTCAACAATACACTTTAATATTCCAATTTCGGGTAATGTTGTAATTAATTTGATTGATTTGAATGGAAAAAATAATTCTCAGATTTTAAATGAAAATATTACTGAAGGAAAACATTTCGTTTTTTTAAATAAGAAAAATATGAACTCAGGAACATACTTGCTCACTTTAAAGTTCAATAAAAACATAGTAGCTAAGGGGGAAATCATAATTGAATAATTTTAAAAAGCCCCCATTAATAAATTAATATCTTGTGTTGGTAACGAGAATTTTTTGCCAATATATTGATTTGTTAGCGTGCCGTTAAACACATACAAACCATGTCTAAACCCTAAATTTTGTTTAGCAAAATTGTTAATAGAACCAGCCCTTCCCATTTCAATAATTAATGGAGCAAATATATTACTTAGTGCATAAGATGCTGTTCGTGCCACTCGTGAAGGAATATTTGGAACGCAATAATGAACAACTCCATGTTTTACAAAAATAGGATTTGAATGTGTAGTTAATCTCGAAGTTTCAATACAACCTCCCTGATCAATGCTAATATCAATTATTACGCTTCCTTTTTTCATTAACTTAACCATTTCTTCGCTAACAAAATATGTTGAGGTTTTTTCAATTATTCTAATAGCACCAATAACCACATCGGCCGATTTTAGTGCATTAGTTAGCACTATTGGATGTAACACAGAAGTATAAATATTTTTTCCAAGATTATTTTGTAATCGTTTTAATCGCCATGTTGATGCATCAAAAACTTTTACTATTGCACCCAAACCTAATGCTGTTCTTGCAGCAAACTCGCCAGCAGTGCCTGCACCCAAAATAACAACTTCAGAAGGATTTACTCCGGTAATACCACCAAGCATTTCGCCTTTGCCATTGTGCACGTTACTTAAATATTCGGCAGCGGTTAAAATTGAAGAACTGCCTGCTATTTCGCTCATGGAGCGAACAACAGGATAACAATCATTATCGTCTTTTAAAAATTCAAAACCCAAACATGTTAACTTTTTTCTCATTATTCGCTTCAAATATTCAGCGTTTTGAGTAGCAATATTTAGAGTAGAAATTATTAGCTGGCTGTTTTTTGTTAGGCCAATTTCAGCATCGGTAATTGGAGCAACTTTAAGTAAAATATCGCATCTAAAAACTTCTTCTTTTGAGTTTACAATTTGAGCTCCGGCTTCGCTATAAGTATTATCACTAAAATTGGCTGCATTACCCGCATTTGACTGAACAACAATATCGTGACCGTTGCTTTTTAGTAGCTCTACTGTTATTGGAGTTAATGCAACTCTATTCTCATTTCTTTCTTCTTCTAATGGAATACCAATAATAAATTTTTTATGCTTGTTTTTTACTGCAAGCATTTCTTCCATTGGTATTAACTTTGTATCTGATTGTACAGAATTTTTAGCTCCAGATTTAGAGTTTAACATAATTGAAATTAATAAAATTTAAGAACTATTTTATTTATTTGTGTTATACGTACAAAGTTAATAAGCGGTTTTGTTTTTCATCTATTTTTATATAAATTTTTTGACAATATTCGGGCAATAGCGATTCGGCTAACTCGGGCCATTCAATTAAACAGTAATTATTACTAAAAACGTACTCTTCGAACCCAATATCTATTATTTCTTTTTTTGATGATAATCGATAAAAATCGAAATGGTAAATGGGTTGATTTTTATTAGTAAAATACTCATTAACAATAGCAAATGTTGGACTTGTAACCATTGAAATACAATTAAGTTGAACACAAATTTCTTTTATTAAAGTTGTTTTGCCAACACCCATTTCTCCATAAAAAGCAACAACTTTTTTTTCGCCAATATTTTGCAATATCCACTTTGCCGCATCAGTAAGCTGTTTTATTGAATTTATTGTAAATGAATTCATTTTTTTGGGCTAAGTGTAACAATAGGAATTAACATTTCCTCGAGGCTAATACCACCGTGTTGAAACGTGTTTTTATAATATTTTACGTAATAATTAAAATTATTAGGATAAGCCATAAAATCATTATTACATGCAAATATGTATGTTGAACTTAAGGTTGATTTTGGTAAATATGCCTTTGTTGGATCGGTAATTTCAAAAACTTCGCGTTGTTGGTAATTTAAGTTTTTGCCTTGTTTATATCGCAAATTAGCCGTTGTTTCGCGATCGCCAATTACTTTTATTGGCTTATCAACTCTTACTGAACCATGGTCTGTTGTTAAAACAACGTGTACATTATTTTCTGAAAGTAATTGTAGCAATTCAAACAAAGGACTGTGTTCAAACCACGACATTGTTAATGAACGAAATGCTGATTCATCTTCGGCAAGTTCACGAATCATATTCATTTCGGTGCGAGCATGCGAAAGAATATCAACAAAATTAAAAACCACAACACCTAATTTATTATTTTTAAAATTATGAAACGAATCAATTAATTGCTTGCCTTGATTATTGTTTAGAATTTTAGCATAAAAAATTGATTCGGTGCGTCCCATACGTGAATGCTGGCGATTAAGTAATTCTTCTTCGTGCATATTTTTACCACCTTCTTCGTCATCATTAAGCCAAATATCAGGAAAATGTTTATCTATTTCAGAGGGCATTAATCCTGCAAACATTGCATTTCTTGAATATTGAGTACTTGTAGGAATAATTGAGCAAAAAATATCATCATCAATAACATTATAAATATCATGAATTTTTTCTTCAATAACTTTCCAATGATCTAATCGAAGATTATCGACTAAAATCACAAATACTTGTTTTCCTTGATCGAGTAATGGATAAACCTTCTGATTAAAAATACCAGGTGATAAAAGTGGCTTATTTTGATTTTTCTGTTCAAACCATTTTAAATAGTTATTTTTAATAAATTTAGTAAACGAAGCATTTGCTTCATTTTTTTGCATTTTTAAAATTTCATCTAAAGTGTGATCGTTGTTATTGTCAAGTTCTATTTCCCAATAAACTAACGTTTTATAAATACTTTTCCAATCTTCAAAAGTGCTTGCAAATGAAATTTCTTGGGTTAATTTATTAAATTGAGTTTGGTATGAATGTGTAGTTTTTTCGGCTATAAGTCTTTTGTTGTCAATGTTTTTCTTAATTGCCAGCAGAACCTGATTTGGGTTAACAGGTTTAATTAAATAATCGGCTATTTTTGAGCCAATAGCTTGCTCCATAATATTTTCCTCTTCACTTTTAGTAACCATTATAACCGGCACTATTGGATCAATTTTTTTTATTTCGTCTAAAACATGTAACCCACTTAAACCAGGCATGTTTTCGTCGAGCAAAATTAAATCGAAATTTTCTGATTTAACAAGTAAAATAGCGTCATCGCCATTATTTGCAGTTTGTACAGAATATCCTTTTTCTTCAAGAAAAATAATATACGGACGAAGTAAATCAATTTCGTCGTCGGTCCAAAGTAATTTGGCTTTAATAATTTTATTTGTCATTTGTTTTTTCGAGGTACTTTTTTGTAAAAAACTTTTGATACCTATCTATATCTTTATCGGTCTGCAGTACTTCAATATTTTTTTCGGATATTACAAAAAATTTATATTGTCGTTCGTCAATCATTTTAAAAACAATTTCTTTATGCTTATTAACCGATTTATAATATTTTACTGCATCTTTTTTAGTGTCAAATGGGCTTACTTTAATAAGTTGGTAACGTTCATTCCAAGTTCCTGTTGATATTTCAAAATTAAACATGCTAAAAAAATCAATATTATAACCAAACAAATTGTATTTTAAACGATAAATATCTGCATTTTTATCTAATAATATAACAAAATACTGTTTATCTGTTTCATCTAATTTATACAAGGCATCTTCTGTTTCGTTATTATCTTTAACAACATGCACAATTTGTTGATTTATTTTTGTTACTGAATCAGTTTTATTATTTACATTTTGTTTATTTGCAAGATATGAGTAATCGCCTTTTGATACGTAGGCTAAAATTTTTTCAGCAGTATTTCTTTCTTCGGTTCCAGGATAACGAGTAATTAATTCGTTAAGAGAATTTTTTAAACCATCAACATCGCCAGTTCCGCCTGTTGATAAAGCTTTTAGTAAATCAAATTTTGCAACTATATAGTTATTCGCATAAAGCGAATCGGAAACTTTGCAAAAACTAAAAACTTTTAAATAATTTTTGTTTGTAAATTCCTGGTAAGCTTGATTATACAATTCGTTTATTTTTTCTTTTTGTTCGTAAAGTTCTTTTAAATAATTTGGATTTGATAACATGTGTGCATAATTACTTTCGGGAAATTCGCTTAATATTAAATTTTTATATTTACTTGCTTGAGTATCGTTTTTAAGCTCATTGTTTATTTTGTACAAATAATAATATGAAAGTAATTTGTATTTTGTTATAGGAAATCTTGTGTTTAATGTTTCGAATTGTATAACTGATTTTGGTAGATTTTTTAATTTGTTTAAATAAGTTTCACCTGAATTAAAATAAGCGTCTTCAATTTTTTTATTCGATACTTTAATTAACGAATCGTTTAGTGGTAAATGTTGTAAATAAAATTCACGTTTTTTGTTGTCAGTAATTGCTGGTTTTGATAATGAATCGGCGGTTGCAACATCATCTTCCGAAGAGTTAGACATGGTAATTGCTTTGTTTTTTCGTCGCCAATCGTCTTCTAACTTCCTATTACCCCACTTTTTCTTAAATTCCGACATTCCAAAACCTAAAGTAGCAGGGTTATAAAAATACCATTTACCACTGGTGTTTGTAGTCATGTTTTGATTTTGCTGATTTTGTTGAAAAAGCATTGAATTTATTTGTTGTTGTTGCTCTTCTTGCTTTTTTCGTTCTTCTTCTTTTATTACTTCTTGTATAAGATTGTCAATAAACTTGTTGCGTTCTTTTTCACTCATAGCTGCAATTTGTTGCAAGCTATCTTCATTTTGAATTGTTAACAAACTTTTTACAAGTTCGGTCAGATTTTTCGATTTTAATTCAATAACATTATACTCTGAATATTTAATATCGAGAAACGACATTGTTGAATCGTAATAATTTTGTGATAAAATATATTTTTGTTTTGTAAAATAAATATCGGCTATTGCTAAAAACGATAAAGCCTTTTGTTGAGAATTTGATACACTAGTTGAAACCGAAAGTTTATAATTTTCTAAAGCTAGGTCAACATTATTTTCCTTTTGATATAAATTTGCTGTTGCATAATAAATTTGATCGCGGTAATCTATATTTTTATCGTCTTTTAACATTTTTGCTAATTGTTTGCGAATTTGATCGGCATTTCCAGACCCTAAATCAAAACAAGTTGCACGGTTAATTTGTGAATTAAATGTCATGTCGTATGTTGGATTGTATTTTGTTACCAAAGCATACGTTTCAGATGCATTTGAATATTGATTTAATGCCTGATATAATTGGGCTAATATAAAATAAATTCTAGCTTTCTCTCTTTTTTTATGAGATACAGTAATTGCAGTTTTTAATTTTGGAATGGCATCTTCATATTTTTTTTGTTTTATGTAAAGGTCGGCATAAGTAAGTGTAAGTTCTTTAAATAATCGTTTGGGAAATTCCTTTTCACCTTCAATTCTATCTAAAATAGCTTTTGAATCGTTATATTTAGCCATCTCATTATATGTTTTAGATAACCAAATACTTGCATCATATTTAATTGGTTCATTAGAATATTCTTTTATAATATACTCAAAAGCCTCTTCGGCTCCATATAAATCGTGGTTAACAAGTTTACTTTTACCTGTAAAAAACCAGCTGTCATCAACCCAATTACAATATTCAACTTTATTATAAAATGCTTTTTGTTTCTTAGATAGTGCACCACTTTTTCGTTTTGGTCGAGCAGTAATTGAATGTAATTTTATAACTTTTGCCGATTTATCTAATGCCGTTTGCATTTCTACAGAAGCTGCTTTAGCTGCCGTTTCATTGCTATATGGAAAAACGGGCAATATATTAGTAAAATCATCTTTAATGGTTTTTTCAATTTTCTTTACACCTTGTTTAAAAGCTTCTCTACCATTAAAAAAAGCGTTATAGTGTGAAGTTAAATTATGGTAAGACCTTGAAATTGCTGTATTCTTTGTTCTAGCACAAGATAAAGCAATAAGTAAAATAAAGAGCAAATAATATGTTAATTTCCAGTTTTTCAATTTTAAAAATTTTGTTATAGCAAATTTATTGTTTTTATTTTATTGTGATAAAGTAAATCTTACGCTAATTCCAATATTTGTATTATATGTATTAAAACTAGTTGATATTTTAGGTTTTCGTACATTTCTATCGTAAAATAAACGAAGTGTAAAACTAGGGCCTAGTTGATAATCGGCAGAAACTTTTATAGTAACTAATTGTTGTCCTGCAGTAATTTGATTATACCCTCCGGTTTGATCCATCTCAATTTTACGAATAATTGTAAAATCGTTTCTGATAGACAAATCGGCTCTTAGATTTAAATCGCTTTTAAAAGTTTTGGAATTAATTTGAAAAGTAAGGTCTTTTAATCGGTAGCCTGTTCCAAAAACAAATTCTTTAGTTTGCATTTCGGTTACTTGATTGTTTGATAAGCTAAATGAAAGATTACGACTTCTTTTAATTTCAAATTTAGCAATTACACTATTTACCATTGTACCATCGAAACTAATTAATGGGCTAAACTGCTCGCTAATTGAAACTGCATTTATTTCACGTTGTGGAATAAAATTACCTAGTGTATAACGAACCCAACTAAACCCATCGTTATTAAATTGGTTCTGATCAAAATCAAGGCTCGTGTTATATGAATTTACGCTGTATGTTGAACGGTAACTATGTGCAAAAGTTAAAGTTCTAAAATATTTTTTAATTATTTTAATATTTGTTAATCCATTATAATTTATACTCCAATTGGGACTCATTTCTAATATACTTGGAAATGCTGTAAGTGCAATATGATCGGGACTTCTACCCGAATACGCTGCTAAAAATGCTGGAATTAAAACATCTTGTGAAGTTGGTCCGTAACCATTTGGAAAACCTGTTGTATCAACTATTCCGGTATATCCATTAATTGATGCAGATGGGCTTTGAATACGCAATTCGGCTAATCTATTTGCTATTGTAATTCTATAATTTTTAAATTTATCGAAATTTTTTGAATTATAATATTTATCAAACTTCTCAAAAGTTGTGTGCCAAGTGTTATAAGTCATACTGAAACTACCGCTTAATTGATTCCCATATCTAGAAAATTTTTGAGTAGTATC
>JAVHRJ010000643.1:0-9294 GCA_036171595.1 Bacteroidales bacterium | reverse complement strand
GATGCACTTAACCAATTTAAAAGTTTTATTTTGTTTATTGGTATTGTATAATTTATATTAAAATTATGCCTGTAGTTTGTTGTTCTACCAAAATTTGATGCATTTGACCAAACCGAATCTTTCCAATGTTGATATTCTTGTTTATAATCTTTATCAACACGTTGACCATATAAATTTGGTTCGTCAATTTTTGCAATATTATTTGCTGCAAAATCAAATTTAAGCGATTTTGTTAAATCAAATTTCATGTCGTAAATCCTATTCCATTGAAAATCTTTTGTGTATGATGCAGGAATAGTATAATTTATATTTTCTATATTTCTTAATTGCTCTTCATTATAAGATCTATCAACATCAGTCATAAATGAAAATTGAGAAGGCAAATAGTAAAAATTAAAATCTTTAATTAATTTTAATGCAGGTTTACTTAAAAATTTACTGTTTTTAAAAGGGACAACATTTTTTGGTTGACTATTAAAATTATAAGTTAAAGCACCTCTATACATTTTTTGACGATTGTACATTGTTGAAATATTTCTCGAATACTGTTCACTAAATGAATAGCTAACAGCAAAATTAGATACATCCCAAGGAGCAGGATTATTTTTTGTGGTATTTAATTTAACATTTGTAAAATTTAAACTTTTTCTACGAGTATAATCTTGAACAATATGTCGCAATGAGTCTTTTTCTTGTTGTGTTTCTAAGGCTTTTAACGATGTTTTTAAAGTAATGTCGGGGTCTAATGGATTATATTGTGGATTTTTAATTCCTTCGGAATATCCTATAAACATTGGCACACTAAGCTTTACTTTTTCGGGTAAAAATTTACCTAACTCAAAATTTGAAGCTAAATCGTATTGCAAAATTTCTTCTTTGCTTCGTTCGCTAACCTTTTTTTCTATACTCCCAAAACCTGGAGTACTAGTTGCTCCAGATAATGTAACCATACCAAAATCGGCTAATTTTGCCGACATTCTTACATTTGCTGCCCAACCTCCTTTTTCATCAAAATTTGATAATCGTAATTCGTTTACCCACATTTCAACACATTTTGGCAATCCATCATCAGGTAATTTGTTTTTATTTTTTGAACGATTTCGAATACCTATCATTACTGTTCTAACATTGCTAATATTAGGATTACCAACTACAGTTATTCTATGAGTATGGCTATCATCTTCAAACGAATAAGGAGTTGTTAAGGTAATAGTGCTTCCTCCTCTACGCATTTCGTTATTCCTGAGTTGTTTAACTGTTTGAAGTTCCTCAAAAGCAAAATCAAACATGTTTGATTCGGGCCAAACAATTTTACGATCGTCTTCGGAATCGTTGTTATAAGAACCTGCAGAAGTTAATAATAGTGGAATTTCGTATTCGTAATAATTATTTTGATAATCGGAACCAATTCTAATAAAAGCACAAACATCGTTATTCGCAATAGATTGACCAGGCATTGCCTCTGCATGAACAAACATTTGCAAACGTTTATATTGACGAACATCAAGAGTAACATTTTTGTAAGCTGCACGTGCATCGCCATCATCTAATTTGCAAGCTTTTAAAACCATAGCTTGTTCATTTAATTCACGCATTTGTGGATTTGTAGGATCAATAACTCTATTAACTCCTGGAGGCAAAACATAATTAACAGGCGATTTAGAACCATTTTCTTCAATATTAACAGCCGATATATCAAAGGCAGTTTCATCGCTTCCACCCGATAAATAATCGCCTCCCTGTAAAAAAGCTTCGTTATATTTTCTCCATTCATCGCGAACCAACTCGAGTTTAGCAAATCGTAATATTACAGGCTTGCTAAATCCTCGCATATACATTCTCATAAATCGAATTGATTTAAAATCGGATATCGAACCAACTGTAGAATCGGGACTATACAAAGGGATTTTAAATTGAAACCATTTTACTTTTTCTCCGTCTGTATTTTGTCCAAGAACCTCATCAACAATATAATTTTGCCCAATTTGCAAATTGTTAGGATGCAACTGAACTTTGTATTGGAAATAATTTTCGAACTCACTTAAAGTGTTATCGCGATTAATATCTTCGGTATTTGGTGTTGTAGTTGAAGCTGTTGGGTATTGTTCGGGCGAAAGCTCTGTAGGCAAACTATTAGCTTCGAGCCCATTATAACCCTTATAGCGATCTAATATTCCTAAATGTGCATCGTCATAATCAGTTCCACGATAATAATGATAATTATCGTTTGATGGGTCATTTAAAGCATTTTGATATGCTACGGAACCTATTCCAACTTTTACCGCAAGCGAATCGAGATAATTTGTTTGCGATATAGGATTTGCACTACTATAAAATGAACGTTCGTCATTATCAGATAAACCGTCTAAACCAACATCTTGATATTTTCGCGAAGCTATTTGATTATCAAAAGCATTAACAATTGATTGAATTACTGGAACTCTTCCCCATATAGTAGTATCAACTAAAGTAATATTTTCATCTTTAGGAAAGCCATCTTCAAACGATTTTCTTCCATCGCGTAAAACATCTTCTGAAATATCGCCAATATTAAAATATAAATTTCCACCTGAATGAGCAGTATCGTAAACAAATGGGTCCATCATCCAAAATTCAATAAACTCGATATTCGCAGCTTCAAAATCGTTGCTTTCTATTCTTCGCATAATACCACCCCAGCGTTTTGTAGGATTTAAAAGTTTTCCTGTAGAATCGACATTTATATCGAAATTATATGGCCCTTTTTCTTCGGGGTAAAAGGCTAAATTTAATATAGATATATTAGTTGGAATTCCGCTTGCTTGTTGTTTTTTAGGCCAAATTTCTTTTTCGTAAACTTCGCGACTTAAATGATTTTTTAAATCGGCTGCGATATCTGGTGGAGTTACAGAAGAACTTCTATAAAAAACAGATGGGTCAATAACATACCATGCTGTTTTTGCTCTGTTAAATCCATATTGTAAATCGCTTACTAAATTTCCTTCGGGAAACATTCCATTTTGACCTTGAGGTGTACTTGCTAAAACCCAGGAACTTGGAGAACGCAAATCAATTGACGATTTACTCCCCTCAAAGTCATCTATATACGAAGTTCCATCTTTAGAAATAGCTTTACTATGCCCAGGTATTAAATGCGCAAATTCACCAGTAACCATAAAAGTAGAAGGTGCTTTTGTTTCTAAAAATGGAAGTTTATCGACTAATTTGGTCAAAAATCTCGAATCGTTTCGATAAGTTCCATCAACCCCCCAAATTGTATTTGAAATAGGTTCATCGCCAATATTAACCTTTTGTGTAAGTGGTCGTTCTGTTAAATTTAAAATTGTTCCACCTATATTAAAATCTTTATTTACCTGATAATTTAAGTGCATACCCATAAGGGTTTTGCTTTGAATATTAAACAACGACTGGCTTTCGAGCGAAATTTTAATTGGTGTACCAGATTGTAATAGGCCTTGATTAATAATTTTAACTCGCCCTAAAGTATAATCTACTGTATAATCTTGATTCTCAGTTAATATTACACCTCCTGCCGAAACTTTAACCGAACCTTGCGGAATATTCATAGCATTTAAAGCAATATCAGAACCCGATGCAGATTTGTAGCTACCTTTCATAAAAAATTTATTTTTTTCGGCAACTTGCCTTGCTTTACTTTGTGTTGAATCGTAAAGTTCAAAATACGAATATTGTGCAGCAAGAGTTGCCAAATTCGGGTCGGTAGCTACCATTTTATTAAAAATATATTTTCCGAATGGCTCTTTAACTGGAAAAATAATTCTTCCATTTGTAGCGTTAATTGTAACTTTATCAATAAAATCGAAACGAGCATCGGGATATGGATCGAGGTTCGAATTTAATCTATCAAGATTTAATACTTCTATAAGTGGCTTACGATCAATTGGTCCTACTGGTACAAAATTAATTGCAGTACCAGTTTTATCATTTTGATACATTACGTCAAGTTTAAAATCTTCGCTATTAACTTGGTAAGCACCAATTGAATAAATGTTTTTCATCATTAAATCCCAAAAAGGACTTTTTGGAGTTAATGAAGTCCCTTTTATAAGTTTTAATATTAACGCATTAGGAGAAGCTATAGTGTTTGAGAATTCACCTACTTTAAAATTTTTACCACCAAGAGTATATTCATAAGCAACCGCTAATACTTCGTCGGAATTTAAAGCAGAATTTAGTGAGATATATCCAAGGGTAGGAAAAACTGTGTACTCTGATGGACTTAACATTCGCATTGATTCTGTAGCATTGTAATCGGTACCTGGAGTAAAATTACCATTTAGTAAATTACTTATATTTGAAAGCGTACGAATTCCTTGATAATCGACCTCAACATGATTTAAAGTGTTAATTGAATCGCTTGGAGATAAATAAGGATAACCATTAGTTTGCGAAACCCATGCAGTATTATAAATATTAGAATTCCCATCAATATCGTAACCTTCGCCTAAGTCGGTAAAGGCAACAACATTACGAGCTTCGGTATAATTTCCACTTTTATTAGTAACCCAAACTTCAATTCGGGTGATATTAATTCCAGAATTTATTAATGGAAGATTAGCTAAAAACTTATCGTAATTATCGTAAAAATATTGACCTAAAAAGAAATGTCGATTTGCTTCATATTGGTCGGCATAAACTTCAAAATCGCTTATTTGTGCTCCCCCTTGTACTTCAACTACTTGCGACTTACCTTTTTGTTGCGAAAAAATATTTGTAACGGTTAATTTTCCGAATTGTAATTCCGTTTTAATACCAAATAAGCTATAGCTTCCATTAATTAACGAACCGGTTAATGGCAAACTAACGTTACCTGCTTCAATAAGTCGAATAATTTCGTCATCTTTACCTTCGTATGCAAGTTTCATTTTATTTTCGAACTCAAATGATGCCTCAGTGTTATAACTAGTACTAAGTTTAAGTTTGTCGCCAATTTGGCCAGTAACATTCATTTGAATTTTTTCTTGGAAATCGAAAGTTGTTGTGCTTCTTTGTTTTTCGGGAAGTGCCATATTATCGGTACGATCGTGGCGTAAACCAAAAATTAATTCGGCCGAACCTTGTGGTTTTATATCTATTATACTACTTCCAAAAATTGTATTAAACACATCGCCTGGCACTTTTATTTGAGGAACTAAATGTGATTGATTCTCAAAACTCTCACCTTGGTATCGTTGACGCCAATAATTTTTTACGGCTTTATCGAAATCATAATCTTGATATTCCTCAAACGACATTGATTCGGGAGTGCGATATTTAAGGCTTCCAATATTTTCGTTCAAATGATATTCATTATTTTTACCATCATATTCAATGTCAGTTTTAATATTTTCTGGCTTATGCAAATACATTCCTGATTCATAGCCTTCGTTTGAATTTAATTGATTTCCTTGATCGTTAAATGGATAAGGTAAATTTACAATTGAATCTTTTTTTCCAGTATCGGGTGGTGCATAAAATAAATTTGAATTTTCGGGTAACGATTGCTTTTTTATTGGTTTCATCATCATTAAAGGTAAAACCGATATAAGTGATGCAAAAAAAGCAATATTTAAAATAAAACTCTTCAAAATTTACTAACGAATTTATAATTGTTTTAACGCTAATTTTACAAGCTCTTCAGCCGATAATGCTGTGTTTTGTAAAAGAAGCTTATCAATGGTTTTTTCTGTAATATTTCTTTGAAATCCTAACATTAATAGTGCTGATAACGTTTCTTGTCGAATTGTATTGTGTGAACCGATAAATATTTCTTCAACTCCCTCAATTTTAGCTATTTTATCGCGTAAATCAACAATAATTCTTTCGGCAGTTTTTTGTCCAATCCCCTTTACTCCTTTTAATTGTGCAACATTGCCACTCATAATTGCTTTCTGAATATCTTCAGGGCTTAACGATGAAAGCATAATTCTTGCAGTATTTGGTCCAACACCACTTACCGAAATTAACTGACGAAAAATTTCGCGTTCTTGCTTAGAAAAAAAACCAAATAATAATTCAGCATCTTCCCTAACTACATGATGAAGGTATAAAGTTGTATCGCTAATTCCGTTAAGTTTTGAATATGTATTTAAAGAAATATTTATAAAAAAACCCATTCCATTATTTTCAACAACAACATAAGCTGGAGTTAATTCTGTAATTTTGCCTTTTAAATATTCGTACATAATTTTAAAATTACGATTTTAAGTTTTAAAAAAGAAATATAAACTACTATTTTAAAACTGCTAAAGTAAAAAAATAATTAGAGATAATTAATTATTTTTATCTTGAATAATTAGTTGATTTGCAGTTAATTGTTTGTATGCTTCGCGATTTTTAAAAACATCGCAAGCCAAATAAATTGCTTGTCGAATTGAGTTTGGTGAAGCAATATTTTTATCAGCAATATCATAAGCAGTTCCATGTGCTGGTGATGTGCGAACAGCTGGTAATCCAGTTGTAAAATTAACCCCATCTTCAAAAGTTAGTGATTTAAAAGGAATTAACCCTTGATCGTGATACATTGCAAGTATAGCATCAAATTTTGCAAAATTTCCCGAACCAAAAAAGCCATCTGCTGAAAATGGTCCTAAGGCCATTATTTTTTCATCACGAGCCATTTTTATTGCAGGAATAATTTCGTTTGCTTCTTCGTTCCCAATTACGCCACCATCACCGGCGTGTGGGTTTAGAGACAGAACAGCAATTTTAGCACCTACTATACCAAAATCTTCGAGTAATGACCGGTTCATTAATTTTAATTTCTGAAGAATTTTTTTTGAGCTAATATTTTCAGATACTTGTGAAATAGGAATATGCCCAGTTACTACACCTATGCGTAATGTGCTGCTTATCATAAACATTAACACTTGTTCGCTTTCGAATTTTTTTTGAAGATATTCAGTATGTCCAGCAAAATTAAAATCTTTTGATTGTATGTTCTTTTTATTTATTGGAGCGGTAACTAATACATCTATTTCTCCTTTTTTCAAATCAGAAACTGCTCTTTCTAAAGCATCAAAAGCAGCCTTACCAGCTTCGGGTGTAGATTTTCCAGGATCAACTTTTACTTCATCGTCGGTACAATTAATTATATTTGCCCTTTTAGGATTTGCATCTTTGGCGGTTCTAATTAAATTAAAACTAAAGTTTTCGATATTTAAAGCTTTTCTATGATACGAAGCTACTTTTGAAGAACCATATACGATTGGTATGCATAATTCGTTTATTTTTGAGTCGTTTAAACATTTCATAATAACCTCGTAACCTACTCCGTTAATATCTCCATGTGTTATTCCAACAACTATTTTTTTATCAATCATTTTATTATTTTTTTTGCAAATATAGTAAGAATTGTTTGGTATAAAGCAAACCTAAATGCCTAATTTTGTTAATAAAAAACCTGTGAGTTTTAATCACAGGTTTAAATTATTTGATATTTTTCAATTTGTTTTTAAGACTATTCAACAAGTTCAAAAGAATTCATAAATGCATCAACATCTTCTTTAATTGAATAACTGCCATCTTTAATTATCATTAATTGATATAGTCGATTTTCTTTAAGACAAATTTTATAAAACATATAGTAAGACTCTTTTTTTGCTTTAAAATTATAACCCGGATATTTTTTTAGCGTAATTTTTTCTTCAAAATCTAAAGTTGCACCTTCTAACGCGCCATCTTTTGCGCCTGTTAAAAGTGCTTCTGGAGTACTTGCTTTTACCATTTCAGAAGGGTAATCGCTATAAGTTACGATGTAAGCTTCTGTAATGCTTTTTTCGTAAGTGAACGATTTCATTTCAATAATTCCAGCATCTGTTTTAATTGCCTCTGATGTGTCTGTTGGAGTTCCTTGAAAATTAATTTTAAATGAGCCATCTGGACTGGTATATTTTGATGAAACGCTATTGCTTTCCAATGATTTGCTTAATGAATCGAGTTGGTTTAGAGCTTCTAATGAGCTATTATTACTCCCACAAGACATTGCTAAAACAGTAACAAAAAATAAAGTTAAAAATTTCATACAAATTATGTTTTATTGGTTAAGCTACAAACATAATTAAAAATTTTAATTTACAGCTATTTACTTATTATATATATTCATCTGTCAAAATATTTTTGAAAATAGTAAAAAAAAGAGTAGGTTTGAAATAATTAAAAAATTAATTTAATCATGTTCGATAGTATTGTATATCAAGACAGAAGGAATAAATTACGAGCCTTATTAAAAAGCGGAATAGTAATTTTTTTAGGAAATAATGAGTCGCCAATGAGTTATCCAGCTAATACTTATAGGTTTAGACAAGATAGTAATTTTCTATACTACTTTGGTTTATCGATGCCAGGATTAGCTGGTTTTATAGATATAGACAATGGCAAAGATGTTGTTTTTGGGAATGATATTGAGATTGATGACATTATATGGATGGGTCCACAACCATCAATAAAAGAACTTGCTCAAAAAGTTGCAGTAAACGAAACATATCCTTTTGCAAAATTATCAGATGTTGTTAGTGACGCTATAAAAAGAAAGCGTAAAATTCATTTTTTACCTCCATATAGAGCTGAAAGCAAATTAATTTTAGAAAAACTTTTAGTAATTCCTTCTGCATCAATTAATGACAAGGCTTCTATTGAGTTAATAAAAGCAGTTATAGCAATGCGTTCTATAAAAGACAAATTTGAAATTGCTCATCTCGACGAAATTCAAAATGTTGGTTATAATATGCATACAACATTTATGAAAATGGCTCAAGACGGTGTTTATGAAAGAGAAATTGCTGGATTTATCGAAGGTATTGCTTTGTCAAATGGAGGAACTGTTTCATTTCCAGTAATATTATCAAAACATGGCGAAACTCTTCATAATCATCATCATGGGAATAAATTAAATACTGGCGATTTGGTAATTTGTGATGCAGGATTTGAATCTGAAATGGGCTATGCAACCGACAATACAAGAGTTGCAGCTGTTGGAGGAAAGTTTTCGCAACAACAAAAAGAAATATATCAAATAGTTTTAGACACAAATAATGCTGCCATTGCTGCAATAAAACCTGGAATAGAGTATTTCGAAGTTCATAATTTAGCAGCTACTGTAGTTACAGAAGGATTAAAAAGTTTAGGATTAATGAAAGGTGACACAAAAGAAGCCGTTGCTGCTGGTGCGCATGCTCTATTCTTTCCTCATGGATTAGGGCACATGATGGGTTTAGATGTTCACGATATGGAAGATTTAGGTGAAAATTTTGTAGGTTATGATAACAAAATAAAACGTAGCGAACAATTTGGTAC
>JAVHRJ010000642.1:0-1487 GCA_036171595.1 Bacteroidales bacterium | reverse complement strand
CAGCCTGACATTCACCAACAAAATTGTTGTATTTATCTTTATTACCAAACGACCAGAGGCCGTAACTATTGTTGTTTTGAATATAATATTACAGTCATAATTTGTTTTACAGCTGATGTTTGAGGTGGCGGGGTTTTTACCATCACCCTTTATATTTGTAACGCTGAAATAAAACCACTTTTTTCTGTTAATATTTTTGATATTACAAAATATTTTTTCAATTTTAAACCTTCGGATAAACCCTTTAATTTGGTATAATCACTGTCAATGCCTTTAGTCTTTATTTCAAAAGCTATTTCTTTATTTAAGATAACGTCTATCTCCGCAGTATTACGATAATTATAAAAACTCAAATGCCCATATTCCGCCAATTGATTTATCAATGAATTTTCTAATAATTGTGAATCATTTATTTTTCCTATAATATTCAATAAACCAGTATCAGAAAAATAAACCTTTTTCCCGCCAGCTACTGACTTATCCACACTGCGAGAAAACTTGGGTAACAGACGAATCATAAAAGCGCCTTGTAAAAATTCTAATAAACCATATAATTTTACTCGATTTATCCCCATTTCAGAGGACAATTTATTTATATCCAACATAGAACCAACACGTGGAACCAATAAAAGCAACAAATCACGCAAATCTTTTACATCTTTATAGTCGCTCAATATTTTTATATCTTTTTCAAAAAATGATTTAAAAATATTAGTCAAAATTTCAGTCTTTAGCGACAGTTCATCAGCTGTTACAACTGCCGGAAAACCACCATACTGTAAATAATTATTATATTCCGTTTCAAATTTTTTAAACACAAACTGATCAATTGATCGGATTGTTGGTAGGATCTTTTTTTCTACCAACATATCATCTAAAGAAATTTTATCTTTAAAATATAAAATTTCTTTAAAACTCAACGGTGGAAGATCATATAAAAATTTACGTCCACTTAAACTTTCCGGAAAAAGATTTTTTAAATAAAAGTTAGAGGAACCAGTCAAGAAAAATTTTGTCTGATAATGATCAATTAAATATTTTATTACTTTAGTTATCGCCGGGAAATTCTGAATTTCGTCTATAAATATATACAAACGTTCTTTTTTACCACCTTCGACCATGTTTTGCAATCTTTCATAAATTACACGATAATCATTATCTTCAAACATTCTCATTTCCAAAGGATTGTCAAAATCAAACCAAAGACGCGAAACTTTGCTATCTAGTTCTTCATATATTTGACGCAATAAAGTTGTTTTACCAACTTGGCGCATACCGGTAATCACCAAAGCTTCTTTTCCTAAAATGTGTTTTTTAAGAGTGTAGAACAATGTTCGTTTTTTCATATAATTATTGAGTGTAAATATTTATTTACAAATATGCGTATTTGTGTAAATGAATTATGACACATTTTTAAATAATTTTCTACTTGACTTATCCCCACCCACCTTGTCCACAGTGGTGAAGTATGACAACATATAGGTATA
>JAVHRJ010000641.1:0-1494 GCA_036171595.1 Bacteroidales bacterium | reverse complement strand
TGTTATTCGTGTCAAGTTGCCCATAACAGCCTGCTAAATTTTAACCGTGTGTTAGTGGCTGTGGTTTATTTAATAATTAATTTGCCTTTTCCTATCAAGTCTGAATTGCACATTATTTGAAAAAAATACACTCCATTATTTAAGTCCTTTTTATAAATTTTAAAATTATTTTCATTATTGCATGTCATTTGAAGAACAATTTGTCCTTTAGAATTATATAAAAACAATTTGCAATTATCAAATGATTTAGTTTCGATTTTAATGTTTGTATATTCTGAAAACGGATTTGGGAATGCAGTAATATTGTATGATTTATTTATGTTTTCTGCAATAAATAATGAGTTACCACCATTAAAAGTCTTGTAAAATTGTCCGGGTCCAACAGCGAAACAAGTGTCACGACTTATGCAACAAATGTCTGTAACTGAGTCATAAAAATGTCCCCAAGAAGGTGGGCTTGAAGTTTGTTGTGACCATGTCAACCCACCATCAGTAGTTTTTTCAATATTGAAAAATCCGGCAATATATCCTATGGTATCATCTGGAAATGCCATTGAATAACTATAATTAAATGATGCATGTATAGAATGTAGGTGCCATGTATTCCCACAGTCTGTTGTTTTGAAAAGTCGTAAAGAATCTGCATCGCTGCAGAAACAATACCCAATATTATCACTAGAAAATGTGAGGCAACCAGTTCCTAAGTAATTACTCATCCCCAAATCATTCATAGTCCAGAGATTACCACCATCAATAGTTTTATAAATAGCTGCATAACCAAGGATAAACCCAACTGTATCGTTAATAAATTTTGCAGAGTAAAACATATCAGTGAAACCAGTGTTAATTTCTGTCCAATTACTTCCACAATTGACAGTTTTATATAATGAGCCAGAGCCAACTACATTGCCAACTGCATAACCAATATCATGGCTTGGAAAATCAATAGAATTCATTTGCTTAGGGAAAAGAATTGTATTCCAAGTTTGGCCAAAATCTAATGACCTAACTATTACTCCTTCATTTTGACCTGCAAATGGATTGCTACCTACTGCAAATACTGTGGAAGAATCAATAATAATAATTTTATTAAAATTTATTGTATCATTAAAAATTAGTGTCGTATCCCATGTATTTCCACTGTCATAAGTTCTTATAATAAGACCTCGATTATTATTTTCACTTCCTGCGGCCATACCAATATTACTATCTAAAAATGATAAAGTAAAAATACCCGGAAAATTTGTTATAGTTGGATAATAAATGGTTTGCCATTGGGAAAAAGTGGTAATTGAAAAAAAGAGTAAAAAGAAAGTAATAATAATTTTTTTATTGTCAAGATAAATCTGAGAAAGTGTATTTGTTTTCATAGGAAATAAATTTGTTTATTTGTTATAAATTCAATTTATATTTTGTCGATATTCTTTTAACCATTGCCACTAACGGCAGTCCGTCTAAAAACCCATTTTTTACAAATTTTAATCAAATGTAAGA
>JAVHRJ010000640.1:0-1499 GCA_036171595.1 Bacteroidales bacterium | reverse complement strand
AAAAAATATATCGACATGAAAATTCCTAGTTTAAAATATTTAACACGTAAAAGTAAAAATACACTAATACGCTTTCCGTTTGCAATATTAGTTGCTGTAATAGGAACTATTTCTGCAATTTATGTTGTAGATTTTAATAATGATGATTACTCTAATTATTCAAATCTTTATCATTTAATAATGACTTGTACCATTGGTTTTCCAATGTTTTTGGCAATTACAATATTTTCCGAAAGATTAGAAGTTACTAAGATGTTTAAGTTTGTTATTAGAACTTCTGGTTTTGTATTTTTACTATTTTATTTTTTATCGTTACCAGATATAATTTTAACAAAACATATTATTCGCTTTGTTGTTTATTTTCTTGGTTTTAATGCTCTCGTTTCATTTTCACCATTTATTGGATTTGAAAAACATAATGCTTTTTGGCAGTTTAATAAATCGTTATTTATTAGGTTATTGTTAACTGCTTTGTATGCTGGAGTTTTGTATATTGGAATTTCGTTAGCTATGCTTGCAGTTGATAAACTTTTTGATGTTAATATTAAAGGAGAGTATTATGCAAGACTTTGGATATTTATTGTCGGAATTTTTAGTGTTTGGTTTTTTCTTTCGGGAATACCAAAATATTACGAAAAATTAGAAAGCGTAAATATTTATCCAAAAGGAATAAAGGTTTTTACGCAATATATTTTAATTCCTATTGTAACAATATACGCATTAATATTATACGCTTATTTTACTAAGGTAATTATTACACAAAACTGGCCTGTGGGGTGGGTTGTTTATTTGGTTATGGGCTATTCGTTTTTAGGTATATTTTCTTTTTTACTTTTGTATCCTATTTATAACATCGAGCAAAATAAAGGAATTCGTATTTATACAAAAAGTTTTTTTTATTCAATTTTTCCTTTGTTAGTAATGCTTTTTATTTCTATTAGTAAACGTGTTAGTGAGTATGGATATACCGAAAATAGGATTTTTGTGATATTAGCAGGGCTATGGCTTGTATTTATTTCTGTGTATCTTATTTTGAAAAAATACAATAAAATTAGAATGGTTCCCGTGTCAATTGTTATAATTGCTTTTATATCGGTTAGCGGACCATGGAACGTTTTTAAAATATCGAAATGGAATCAAAAACAAAGACTCGAAAATATTCTTGTAAAAAATAAAATATTAGTTGATGGGAAAGTTGTAAAATCAGATAAAGCAATTGATTCTAAAGACGATGTTGATATTTGTACTATTTTAACATACTTGGTTGATGTGCATGGACACCAGTTAATTCAGCCATATTTTACACAAAACCTTGATACAATTTTCAATAGAGATTCGGTAAGGTATTATTCAAGTTATGATGGGGTAAGAGAATTAACTGAAATAATGGGAATTGAATATAATATTTTTGAATCATCAAATCTTACTAACCAACTTTCTTTTACTTGCCAAAGTAATGATAATGAAATGCCATTACTAGTTAAGGGTTACGATTATTT
>JAVHRJ010000639.1:0-7716 GCA_036171595.1 Bacteroidales bacterium | reverse complement strand
ATTTGACTAATCTTAATAAAACATAATTTATGAAAAAATTTTTACTATTTAGTTTTTTTGTGTTATTTACATTAATAATACAAGCACAAAACAGAGTTGGTATTTCTAAAAACTTAAAAAATGTTTCATTAAAAAAACCAATAAAAATTACCGACGATATTTTACCGTTGCAAAACGAAAATATTTATGTTAGTTCAGGATTAAAATCTATTTTTGAAACAGAAATTGGTTCAACGCAATACGATTTACCTTCAAATTCATCAGTTGATACACGAATTTATTTGTATCCCGATGGAACAATTGGAACAACATTTACATTAGGAAATACTCCAGCTTCATTTCCCGATCGCGGAACTGGATATAATTATTTCGATGGTACAAATTGGGGAACGCCACCACTAACAAGAATTGAATCAATTAGAACAGGTTGGCCATCTTATAGTCATCTTGGTGCAACGGGTGAAGTAGCAATAGCTCACGATTTTACATCAACATTACATATTTTAAGTCGTGCAGTAAAAGGCACAGGTGCATGGACAGTTGCGTCATTACCAGCACCAGTTGGTTTGGTTCCATCGTGGCCAAGGGTTTGTGTTTCTGGTAACAATATACACATATTAGCATCGAGTAATAATGCATATCAAGGGCAAACATATCCGCTTGTTTATTATCGTTCACAAGATGCTGGAGCTACTTGGGATATTCAGGCACAAATACCAGTTGGTCTTTCTCCTGCCGATGGCTACACACAAGGATATGGTGGTGATGTTTATTCATGGGCAGAACCAGTGGGAAATACTCTCGCTTTTGTTGTTGGTGATAATTGGACCGATTTAAGTTTAATGAAATCGACTGATAATGGTACAACATGGAGTAAAACAATAATTTTTCAACATCCATATTTCGATTTTAACGAAGCCACAACTTTAACTCCCGATACTCCTTATGTTTGCGATGGTACACATTCTGTATCGTTAGATGCAAATGGAAATGCACATGTAGCTTTTGGAGTTATGAGAGTTTTAAATGATGATACCACAGACGCAGCAACTTCATGGTTCCCATTAATTGATGGAATTGCAATGTGGAACGAGGGTGAAGCAACTTTAACTAGTTTAAACCCCGATACTTTATTTAATTTAGGAAAACTTATTGCTTGGGTTCAAGACAAAGACAACAGCGGTGTTTTATTTGATAATTTAACTGATGTTTTAACACAAATACCTTCTTATTATATTTCTTGTTCGTCTCAACCGCAATTAACAATTGATCAAACAAATGGCGACATGTATTTAGTGTATAAAAGCTTTGTCGAGAATTTGCAGACTACCGCAGGGCAGTTTTTTAGTCATATTTGGGGAAGGAAATTTTGTTCAAACTATAATGGTTGGGGACCATTTACAGAGCTTACCGATATTGCAAATGATGGAATGGAATGTGTTTTTCCAACAATGTCAAAAACAATAAATAATAAATTTCATTTAGTATATATGATGGATTATGAGCCAGGATTAAATATTAGAGGAGATTCTGATCCAGTTGGGCAAAATTCGATGGTTTATTTGTCGGGCAATGCAGGAAGTTCTTCGGATTTGCCTTGTTACATATTATCTGTTAATGAAACAAATTTAAGTGGTAATGTAAATATTTACCCTAATCCAGTTGCTAATAATTTATCTGTGTCATTTGTTAAAACAACATACGCAGAAATTAATATTTTTAATTCTTTAGGAGCTTTAGTCGTTAGCAATAAATTTACTGTAAACAAAGGCGATGTAAAAGATTTTAATTTAAGTAATTTATCGTCGGGTATTTATATGGTTAAAATACAAACTGCTGAAGGAACTTACACAAATAAAATTATTAAAGAGTAATTTTTAATTCCTAACAGGTTATTAAAATTTGTTAGGTTATTAAAAATTGGTTCGTGGAGAGTAGGTTCGTGAAGACACGAACCAAGGCGGATAGAGGTACGAATCAATGCGGATGGATATACGAACCAAGGTTTGTATAACAAAAAAATCCCATGAAATTTTCATGGGATTTTTTTATGGGATATAATTTATTAAATTATAATTTCTTTTTAACTTCTGTTTCTTTAAAGGCTTCAACAATATCGCCTTCTTTTATATCGTTAAATCGGTCGATGTTTAAACCACATTCTAAGCCCGATGAAACATCTTTAGCATCTTCTTTAAATCGTTTTAGTGAACCAAGTACACCAGTAAAAACAACAATTCCATCGCGTATAACACGAATTTTTGAAGTGCGATAAATTTTCCCCTCGTTTACAACGCAACCTGCAATAGTACCAACTTTACCAATTTTAAATACTTGACGAATTTCGGCAGATCCTATAATTTCTTCTTTAATTACTGGTGATAGCATGCCTTCCATTGCTTGTTTAATTTCCTCAATAGCGTCGTAAATAATTGAATATAGTCGAATTTGAATTTCTTCTTTTTCTGCAAGTTTACGTGCATTTACAGATGGGCGAACTTGGAAACCTATAATAACAGCGTTTGATGCAGCTGCTAACATAATATCTGATTCAGAAATTTGTCCAACAGCCTTATGTATTACATTTACTTGAATTTCCTCGTTACTTAGTTTTAATAACGAATCGCTAAGAGCTTCAATTGAACCATCTACGTCACCTTTTACAATAACATTAAGCTCTTTAAAGTTACCAATTGCCAAACGACGGCCAATTTCTTCGAGTGTAATATGTTTTTGAGTACGTAAGCCTTGTTCACGAATAATTTGCATACGTTTATTTGCAGTTTCACGTGCAATTTGTTCTGTTTTAACTACTATAAATTTATCGCCAGCTTGAGGAGCACCATTAAGTCCTAAAATTTGAACTGGCAATGATGGTCCAGCTTCGGTGAGTTTTTGGTTTCGTTCATTAAACATTGCTTTTACTTTTCCATGATAAGAACCTGCAAGCACAATGTCGCCTATATGTAAAGTCCCATTATTTACTAATAAATTTGAAACGTAACCACGTCCTTTGTCAAGTGAAGATTCTATTACAACACCAATAGCTTCGCGATTTGGATTGGCTTTTAAGTCTAATAAATCTGATTCAAGAATTACTTTATCTAATAATAGCTCAACGTTAGTTCCAGGTTTTGCTGCAATATCTTGCGATTGGAATTTACCGCCCCATTCTTCAACTAATAGGTTCATGTTAGATAATTCTTCACGAATTTTATCAGGATTAGCACCAGGTTTGTCTATTTTATTTATTGCAAAAACCATAGGAACATTTGCAGCTTGGGCATGATTAATAGCTTCAACCGTTTGAGGTTTTACGCCATCGTCGGCTGCAATTACAATAATGGCAACATCGGTTAGTTGTGCACCGCGAGCACGCATAGCAGTAAAAGCTTCGTGTCCTGGAGTGTCAAGAAATGTAATAATTCTTCCACTTGAATGTTTAACACTATAAGCTCCAATGTGTTGGGTGATGCCACCTGCTTCACCAGCAACAACATTTGTATTTCTTATGTAATCTAAAAGTTTTGTTTTACCATGGTCAACGTGTCCCATTACAGTAATAATTGGTGGACGAGGAACTAAATCTTCTGGCTTATCTTTAACTTCTTCAATCATATCCGATTGAACTTCGACGGTAATAAATTCTATTTTATAACCAAACTCATCGGCTATAACTGCTAATGACTCTGCATCTAAACGTTGATTTATAGAAACAAAAAGACCTAGATTCATACATGTAGCAATTACTTCATTTGCTGCTACATTCATTAATGTTGCTAACTCGTTAACAGATACAAATTCTGTGATTTTTAAAATATTTTTATCTTTTTCTTGTTGGTCAATTTCGTCTTGCATTTTTTGACTAACAGCATCACGTTTTTCTCGACGATATTTTGAAGTTGTTGTTTTAGCTTTACCAGTGGCCATTGTAGCCAAAGTATCTTTTATTGAGCGGTCAACTTCTTCATTGTCAACTTCGTTGCGAGTATAACGCTTTTTCCCTTTATTTCTAAAGTTGTTTTGAGAAGGTGTTGTAGTAGTAGTTGGAGGTGTATTTGATTTATTTACTGTTTCGTTAGGAGTTATAATTCGTTTACGTTTTTTCTTTTTATCGTGATTATTATAATCGTTCGATGATCCTGCAGGTTGGCGTTTTTGGGTGTTAATGTCAATTTTCCCAATAACATTTGGACCGGTTAATTTTGTTGTGTTTGAACGATATAATTCATCAGTTTTTTTAACAAGTTTATTTTCTATTGTTCCGTTTTCGGCAGAAGCTATAGATTGTTTGCTCTTTGTTATTTCTTCTTGTTTCTTTGTTTTTTTAAGTTCTTTTTCTTTAAGTTTTTCTTTTTTAGTTTTTCTGTCGGGTTTAGTTTTTTGATTTAGAGTTGATAAATCTAATTTTCCTATAATCTTAATATTGTCTGTAATGTTATCAATCTTAGTGGCATATATTTCTTCTTCTTTTTTTATTTCTTCTTCTACTTCTTCTTTTTTAACTTCTTCAATTACAGGTATTACTTCTTCAACTACTTTAATGGGCTCAGGTTCTTTTATTTTTTTTACTTCTTTGGGTGGTTCATCTTTAGGAGCTTCTTTAACCTTTTTTGTTTTAGGTTTGTTAGCAGTTTCTAAATCAATTTTTCCAATAATTTTTATTTGCGATTCAATAGGTTTTTTACTATTGTCTTTAATAATAAGCTCGTCTTGTTCAATTATATCGTTTTCAATTTCAATTTCTTCATCATCTTCTTTAGAAACAGGTTTTTTATTTATATCATCAATAGAAACAGAAGTATTACGTTCGTTAATTTTAAGATTTATTTCGGCCGATTTCTTTTTAATATTGCTATCAATATTATATTCAACAAGAAGTGCATTGTACATTTCCTGCGATATTTTTGCATTAGGATTAGCTTCAACTTTGAATCCTTTTTTATTTAAAAATTCAACAATTGTTTGATAGCCAACATTAATTTCTTTAGCAACTTTAATAATTCGCATTTCCTTAATTTCTTCTGTCATATTCGGCAATTTATTCTCGAAAAATTATATAAAAATAAAAAAAATAATTTATTCAAACTCTGCTTTAATAATATTTACAACATTAACAATTGTTTCTTCTTCGAGGTCGGTTCTGCGAACAAGTTCTTCGGTACTTTGATTAAGAATACTTTTAGCTGTATCACAACCAATTTTCTTAAATTCATCAATAACCCATGGTTCAATTTCATCTGAAAATTCATCTAAATCAACGTCTTCGTCATCTTCTTGAATGTTTCTGTAAACATCTATCTCAAAACCTGTAAGTTGACTTGCTAAGCGAATATTTAATCCACCTTTACCAATTGCTAACGAAACTTGGTCGGGATCTAAATAAACCTCTACTCTTTTATCGGGTTCAACCACTTTAATTTCGGTAATTTTTGCTGGACTTAAAGCACGTTGAATAAATAAGTTAGTGTTATTAGTAAAATTAATTACATCGATATTTTCGTTTTTTAATTCGCGAACAATGCCGTGAATACGACTACCTTTCATACCAACGCATGCACCTACTGGGTCAATTCTGTCATCGTACGATTCAACTGCCACTTTAGCTCTTTCACCAGGTACGCGAACTATTTTTTTAATGGTAATAAGGCCATCGAATATTTCAGGAACTTCAAGTTCAAATAGACGTTCTAAAAATACAGGTGAAGTTCTCGAAAGAATAATAAGTGGGGTGTTATTTTTCATTTCAACTCTAACAACTACAGCTCTTACGTTATCACCTTTTCTAAAAAAATCGGAAGGAATTTGTTCGGCTTTTGGCATTATAAGTTCATTACCTTCATCGTCGATAATTAGAATCTCTTTTTTCCAAATTTGATATACTTCGCCAGAAACTATTTCTCCAATACGATCTTTGTATTTGTTGAAAATTGTGTCTTTTTCGAGTTCTAGAATTTTTGAAGAAAGATTTTGACGAAGAGCTAGTATTGTTCTGCGTCCAAAATCGACAAATTTTACTTCGTCCGAAACATCTTCGCCTTCTTCGTAATCATCGTCAATTTTTTTTGCTTCTGTTAATGAAATTTGTGTCATTGGGTCTTCCAAATTTTCGTCTAAAACTACAGTTCTTGTACGCCAAATTTCGAAATCGCCTTTGTCAATATTTATAATTACGTCAAAGTTATTTGTTTCGCCGAATTGTTTATTTAATGTGCTCTTAAAAACTTCTTCTAAAACGCGCATCATTGTTGCCCGATCAATGTTTTTAAGTTCTTTGAATTCTGCAAAATGCTCAATTAAATTTAAATTTTCCATTTTTATACCTATTTAAAAGAAACAACTACTGTTATCGATTTTATTTTTTTAAATTCTATTTCAATATTTTTATTTACCAATACGTTTTTTTTAGTTTCAGCCAATTTCTCTTTTACCGAATACTCTAAAACTATAGAACTGTCTTTAACTTCAGAAATATTTCCAATTAAATTTTTATTGTCGTTAAAAGTAATTTCTACGGCTTTACCAATGTTTTTAATTAGCTGAATTTTTGAAGTTAGAGGTTTGTCAATTCCAGTTGACGAAACGCTTAATTCATAATCTTCGTCATCGCGATTAAAATTTTCTTCAATTTTTCGACTAACTTTAACGCAATCGCCAATTGTAATGCCATTAATACTATCAATAAAAACTGTAAAATTATTTATTGGTTTTTCTTCAACGTCAACTACAACATATTCCTTGCCTAAATCGGCAAGCGCAGCTACTTTTAATATTTTATTTTTATCTATCATTAAAAAAAATGGTTAATAAAACAGGGGACTTTTTGTCCCCTGTCGTATCTTTCCCTAAATTTCGTTTGCAAAGATAATAACTTTTTTTTTGATTGCAAGTATTTGTATAAAAGCATTAAATGTTTTTATAAAAAAATGTTGATGCGTAAGATTATTTGTTGCCGTAAAGGCATATTGCAAGCCATTGTTAGGTATATAGAAGAAAAGAATGCAAATAATTGCAAAGGGTTAATTGCGAATATAAAATTAATTTAATCGGGATATAAAAGGTATTTTTTTCTAATTTCTTTAAATGTTAATATTTCTTGTTCCCAAAAAGTTTTTATTTGTGCTTCGGTTTTTCCTTCTTTAATCATTAAAATAGTATTGTCGTTGCCAATTAATTTATTAAAAAAAGGATTAAAGAATATTTCTTTATTAGGTGATAATTGATACATTTTAATAATATATTTTAATGTGAAAATCGAGTCGGTTGCCCGTCGAAGATCAAAACCGAAACATTTTTTATTTAAATACGGTGGATTTTTTGCTCCAGGTTGTGATTTTGGAACAAAATGAAAAAGCGTTGAATCTAAAAAAGGACTACCAATTTGTTGAAATGGAAATTCTGTTCCTCTTCCTACGCTTATATTGGTGCCTTCGAATAATCCTAAACTTGGATATAAATAAATTGACCGCATATTTGGTAAATTTGGCGAGGGTTTAATTGGTAAACTGTAATTTGTTTTATGCGTATAATTTTTACATGTAACAATATGCAAATCACATTTTATTTTATTTGAGAGCCATCCTTCTCCATTAATCATTTGAGCATATTCGGCAATAGTCATTCCATAAACAATAGGCACTTGGTGCATTCCAACAAATGAACGGTATTTTAATTTTAAAATTGGCCCGTCAATATAATGAGCATTTGGGTTTGGTC
>JAVHRJ010000638.1:0-1510 GCA_036171595.1 Bacteroidales bacterium | reverse complement strand
ATCATAAAGGAAAACCGAAAATCTGTTAAGAAAGCAGAAATTGATTTCTTAATTGATTCAGGAGCAATCTATAGTTTAGTACCTTCTGATTTTCTTAAAAAATTAGGTATTGAGCCATACAAAACAATAGAATTTGTTCTTGCTGATGGAACTAAAATAAAAAGAAAAGTTGGCGATGCGTATTATGAATATAATGGAGAAGGAGGCTCCGCTCCTGTAATTTTTGGTGAAAAAGGAGACGAACCATTACTTGGTGCAACTGCATTAGAAAGTTTAGGACTAATGCTTAATCCTTTTAATAGAGAATTATACCCAATGCGAATGCTTTTGGTATAAAAAATAATGTGCAATAAGTTACTTAAGTAAAATTAACACAGAAAATCATGAACATGATTGCAAAACCAATACAAGTAAATGCCTTAGAAAATTATTCAATTTGGTTGAAATATTCTGATAATACCGAAGGCAAAATAAATTTATCCCATTTATTGGGAAAACCTATCTTCAACAATTGGTATAATATTGATTTTTTTAATAAGGTTCACATTGATATGGAAACTTTTGCAATTGCATGGGATGAGAATATTGAACTTTGTCCCAATAGTTTATATTTAACATTAAAAGGTTTATCTTTTGAACAATGGAAATCTAAAAATAATTGATATGCCACAAATTTGTAGATTTTTAGGAATTATCATTACAATGTTTTATGATGAACATAATCCTCCTCATTTTCATGCAGATTATGGTGCATTTTCAGCAGAAATAAGCATAAAAGATTTAACAGTTTTGGTTGGAAAATTACCTCCAAGGGTTTTAGGGTATGTAATAGAATGGGCATCTATGCATCAGATAGAGTTGTTGGAAAACTGGAAACGAATAGAAGGTGGTAATAAAATTGAGAAAATATCACCATTAGTATAGCAACAATGATTTTTTAATTGACGTATAATTTTAATAGTAATGATAGACACAAAAATAATAAAACCTAAAGAGAGCATTCTAAAGAAAATACATTCTTTAAAAGGAGAAAAGGGGAAAATTGCAGCCATTGAAGTGAATTCAGGAAAATGGTTTCTTGGGAATACTACGTTGGAAGCAATACAGAAAGCTAGAGAAATTTTTTCGGATGAAATTTTTTATATTGTACGCATAGGCTATAAAGTTGCAGGGATTTTAAAAAAATATTAATAGGTATGAATACCGTGTTAAAAGGCAATATTATTGATAACAATCCAGTGATTAAAGCTGCGATTAATAATAAAACAATTGAATTTGCTGATGCCGGTAATATTGATTTAACTGTTGACACCGGCTTCAACGGATGTATTGCATTACCTGCTTCGCTTTTGAAAAAGATCAACAAAAAATTGGTGGCTTACGAAACTTTTACTTTACCAAAATGAATATACAAGCAAGAAAGCTAAATTTAATAGAAGAGTTTTTAAGAATAAGTGATGATGATATAATCACAAAACTTGAAAATTTTCTTAGAATTGAAAAGAAAATT
>JAVHRJ010000637.1:4987-7776 GCA_036171595.1 Bacteroidales bacterium | reverse complement strand
AAAACCTTGAGGGTTTAACAATTGAGGGTTTTATTGAGGAAATAAAAGGCGACAAAATGCCAATTGGCATCTATTATGGCGAAGAAAAACCATTTTCAACAAAAGAAATAACAATTTACAAAAATGATTATATTTACATGTTTTCCGATGGATTTGCCGACCAGTTTGGCGGACCAGATGGTAAAAAATTCAAATACAAAGCATTAAAAAACTTATGCTTACAAATAAGCGATTTAAACAGTAAAGAGCAGGAAGAAATTGTGAGAAAAACATTTTTTGATTGGAAAAGGGATTATAAACAAGTTGATGATATTTTATTAATAGGTGTTAGATTTGAATAAAAATGTATAAGTTATTTATAATCATTATATTTTGCTTATTTAATTTGCAATTAATATCTCAAAAGCAAAATAAAGCAACATTAATTAAAAGTATTGATAAAGAGCAGAATCCATTAAAGAAAATAGATTTAATGCTCGAATTAACTTACAATTATATTGATAGTGATTCTGTTAATTTCATAAATACAATGAAAAATATAAAATTATCTTCAATATCAAATAATTACACAAAAGGACTGGCAGAATATTATTATAAGTTAGGCGATTACTTTTATAAAAAAGCTAAATATCAAATTTCGAGTTCTAATTATAAAGAAGCTGTGAATTATTTCAACAAATCGCAAAATAAAAAAAGAATTGCCGACGCTTATACTTGTATTAGCGTTAATTACAGCGAATTATCAATGTTTAATGAAGCTATTGAACCATTGATAAAATCAGAAAAAATTTATCAAGAGTTACACGATACAACCGGATTAATACAATCAGAAATAAATATTGGAGCAAACTATGGTGATATAAAATTAAACAATAAAGCAACTAAATATTATTTAAAAGCTTTAGAATTGGCATTAAAAGTAAAAGATTATGAGAGTGCTGTATATTGTTATTCGAATTTGGGGGTACAGGCAAAAAAAATAGACGATTTCGATAAAGCTTTAGAATATTATATAAAATTAGAAACTTATGCAGAACAAAGTTCAAACAAAATGTTACTCGGATATTCATATAATAATATTTCTAATCTTTTTTTAGCTAAAAATAATCCTTATAAAGCATACCAATTTGCAAACAAATACTATAAATTATATTCAAACTCTAACGACCCAAATATTATTTTTCATATTAATTCGATGTTTGGCAATTCTGAAATTTATATGGGTAATTACAAAACCGGAATAAATCATTTAGAAAAAGCATTTAATAAAGCTAAAGAAATTAATGCAGGTTCACTTTTAATCGGAGTTTCAAACGATTTAGCCGATGCTTATAAAAAAACATTAAATTTTAATAAAGCATTCTACTACAAAAATATTGCTTATAATTTAGCCGATTCAATTTTTAAAGCTGAAAATTTAAAACAATTAACAGAAGTAGAAACTAAATATCAAACCGAAAAAAAAGAACATGAAATTGATGTATTAAATAAAGATAAAAAACTACAGACTCTTGAACTCGAAAGGAAACAAAAAGAAATAAAACAAAGAAATATAGTTATTTACGGAATCGCAATTGTTTTATTAATAATAGTAGGATTTTCTGCACTGCTATACAAAGCTTTACAACAAAAAAGAAAAGCTAACAAATTATTAAAACAAAAAAATGTTGAGATACAACAAAAAAACGAAGAAATATTAGCACAAAGAGATGAAATTCAAACACAAAGAGACGAGGTAATTGTACATCGCGACAAAATCGCATCTCAACAGAAAAAAATAACTGACAGTATTTTATATGCAAGCAGAATTCAAAATGCTGTTTTACCACCCGATGAAATTATTGATTTTGCCTTACCCGAACATTTTATTTTATTTAAACCACGTGATATTGTTAGCGGTGATTTTTATTGGCTTCAACAAATTGAAAACAGAACTTATATTGCTGTTGCCGATTGCACCGGACATGGCGTTCCGGGAGCATTTATGAGCATGATGGGAGTTGCATTTTTAAATGAAATTATTACCAAATTTAAAAATCCTTCTTCCGGAGAAATATTAAATCAGTTACGAATTAATGTGAAACGTTCTTTACATCAAACCGGAAGAATTGGTGAGCAAAAAGACGGAATGGATATTTCGTTATGTGTTATTGATACCGATAAAAAACAAATTGAATTTTCGGGAGCTAATAATCCGTTATACATAGTTAAAAGTGAAAAGTTAAAAGTTGAAAGTGAAAAGTTAAAAGTTGAAAGTGAAAAGCATGTCCTGAGCGAAGTCGAAGGATTAAAAGTGAAAAGTGAAAAAGACACTCAAAATAACGATAATGCCAACTTTACAAACTTTATGAACTTTCAACTTTACGAACTCAAAGGCGACAAAATGCCTATTGGAGTACATACTACAGATGATAAACCTTTTAATACTCAATTATATTCGTATAACATTGGAGACACATTTTATATGTTTAGTGATGGTTACCAAGACCAGTTCGGCGGAAATGAAGGAAAAAAGTTTATGAAATCGAGATTCAAAAAGTTTTTGCTCGAAATAAATAATTTATCTATAAATGAACAAAAAAAACAATTAGAATATAATATTGAACGATGGATGGGCAACCACGAACAAGTTGACGATATTTTAGTAATTGGTGTTCGAATTGTTTAATTACTTTTGCAAAAAAATAAATATGCCATAAATTACAAATAGATTAATAAGTTATTATGTTATTGAGTTATTGAGTTATTGAGTTATTGAGTTATTGAGTTATTGAGTTATTGAGTTATTG
>JAVHRJ010000637.1:0-4887 GCA_036171595.1 Bacteroidales bacterium | reverse complement strand
TGAGTTATTGAGTTATTGAGTTATTGAGTTATTGAGTTATTGAGTTATTGAGTTAATAACCAATAACTAAACAACTATTTTAATTTGTGTAATCTGTGCCAAAAATAGTAGCTTATAGTTTAATGAGAATTATAACAACAATCATATTAATATTTACATTTTCAATTGCTTTTGGACAGTTTGATAATAGCATTTTTAGTAATTATAAACCAGTAAATGAAAACGACAGTTTAAAACTTTGGTTCAGTTTCGACAGTCAAAACTTTTTACATAACAACGAATATTTCAATAACTTATACGATGGATACACTTATCTTGGATATATCATTTCGCCAAAATTAATTTTTCAACCATCACCAAAAGTTAAACTTCAGGCAGGTTGGTTTTTTATTAAATATTCCGGACGTGATGAATTTTGGCGTTCAGCACCATGGTTTAACTGCCAATATAAATTTTCAAAAAATGTTGAATTACTACTTGGTAATATTCACGGAACAGTTGAGCATAAATTAATTGAACCATTATACTCATTCGATAATCACTTTTCGAATAATCCGGAACAAGGAATACAATTTTTAGGGAATTTTAAACAATTTGAAGGCGACTTATGGCTTAACTGGGAAAAATTTATTGTACCAAAAGATACGTTTCAGGAAGAGTTTACTTTAGCATCAACTGCTAAAATTAAATTGTATAAACCCGAAAACAAATTAAGACTTTCGCTCCCGCTTCAAGGTATGGCTACGCATAAAGGCGGACAGGGAAATCCAAACTCCAACAATGAGCAAACTTATTTTAATGCAGGAACAGGCTTTGAATTAGAATATTTACCATCATTAAATTCTAACAAAAGTTTTGGTACAAAAAATTATTTTGCAACTTATACCGATGCATCAAACAATAGTATTCAGTATTATTCAAAAGGTTACGGAATTTATTGCAATTTGTTTGCTAAAATTGGGAAATTCGATTTTATGGCAGGTTACTGGTATGGCAAACATTTTATTGCGCCACGAGGCGAATTTTTATTTCAATCTGTATCAAATAAATATGTAATATGGTGGGAACCTAACAAACAGCTAATTACTTCAAAATTGCAATTTAAACATAAAGTTTACAATGGAATAAATTTAGCAATCAGAGCCGAAACTTATTATGATTTAATCAGATATAATTTCGATTTCTCGTACAGCTTATACCTTGTAGTTAATGAAGATTTCTTTTTGAAGAAAATTAAACATTAACAATTAATTTAAAGCGCCCCCGCTCCCGCAAGCGTCCCGCTTGTGGTTTTATTAATACCCCGCTCCAATGGCTTAAAATATAATAAAAAATTCTCATAAATAAATTTGCATCTCTCAAATATTTTGTATATTTACATAAAATTAAAATGAAACCCCTGCTTACCATATTATTCTTTTGTATTGTGTTTACAAGCAAAGCACAAAATTTAGTGCCTAATTATTCTTTTGAACAATACACGCAATGCCCAGATAACGAAAACGAAGTTTCCTATTCAACAGGGTGGAAAAGTTATTATGCATCTCCAGATTATTATAATGTTTGTGCAACCAATCCGTGGGTATCCATTCCATACAATATTGGGAGTAGCTATCAACCAGCAGCAACTGGGGCTGCATATTGCGGATTTTATGCATACTGGAGTCCGATTTCAGGTAACGGATATATTAATCTGCGAGAACATATCGGAAGGCAATTAGCATCTCCAATGCAAATAGGAACAAAATATTATGTTTCTTTTAAGGTAAGTTTAGCCTATAATGGATGGTCTGCGGATTGTGCCACAAATAATATTGGAATGAAATTTTCATCAGTACCTTATGATATATATGCAGATAGTGCAGGTAGTAGCCCCTTAGTCAATAATTTTGCCCACATTTATGATACTACTTTGATTTCTGATACAGTAAATTGGACAACTATATCAGGTTCTTTTGTTGCCGATTCTACATATAATTATCTAATAATAGCAAACTTTTTTAAGGACGCCAATACTGATACAGTATTACTAAATTTTCCTTCACAAACATATTGCTTTGCATATTATTACGTAGATGACATCTATGTTTCTACTCAACCGCTATCAAATATAATAGAGAATGATTTTGAAAATGCAGTTAGCATTTATCCCAACCCTTTTAGCAACTCAACTACTTTAAAATTTAATGATGACTTTCATTTTAACAGTTGTAAAGTAACGCTTTATGATATATTAGGAAAAGAAATAAAAAACTATGAAATGAAAAGTAATGAATTAAATATAGAAAGAGACGGATTGCCGGAAGGCATTTACTTTTTAAAGATTCAATACAATAATAATTTTTTAAATCACAAACTTTTAATCACAAACTAAAAAACTGCGGGCAGCAGGATAAACTCCGCAATAAATAAATGACAACAAAAATCAAATTGGGAATGTGTATTGCTGTTGCAATACTGTCCCTCATCAGTAACTGGGCTTTCGCTCAATTTCAACCTGTTCTATTTTCAACAAATAGTTCATGGCGAACCCAAGCAAATCCGCAAGTGGGGCGAATTGGAATTGGAAATTTTCCAAATTTTACTAATTTACCATCGGCATTAACAATAAATGCAAATCTTATCCCAAATCCTACAGGCGAAGTCTTCCGCACAACAAGCAATGCCACAGGCACTAATGTAAACGCTTGGCGTTTGTTTACAGGTGCAGGTAATGGAACAGAAAAAGGAATGATTTTTAATTATGGAAATAATCCAGTTGCAGCCGACCAAACAAATTTTTCGTTACAGGCATCAGCACGGGATATGACATTTCATACCTTGCCCATTGTAAGTAATACGGTTGGAACCGAACGGATGCGTATTGTAGGTGAAACAGGTTTCGTTGGTATAGGCACTACAGAACCAAAAAGTGCACTCGAAGTTGCCAATGGCGACATTGCCGTTACCGCCATTGGCAAAGGCATTATTCTTAAATCCACCAACGGCAACAATTATTATCGTATAACTGTTGATAATACCGGTAAACTCAATACCGAATTAATTGCAAAACTTTAAACTAAAATGAGGTATTTATGAAAAGAAAAATTATTTTTTGTTTTGTAATGTTGATAATAAGCATTTCAGTAAAGGCACAAAACCTTATTCCTAACGGTGGATTTGACCAAGGACCTAATTGGAGTGTTGAGATGAAGGATCATTGGCCAGTAGATAGTGCATGTAATGGTATTGATACTGTTTACCTTGCAGGACCTGACTATTGGTATTCGTATGGGGATGCTTCGATACGTTTTGTTTATGGGCACCCTTTTATAGAATGTTCTGATAATACAATTTATCCTCCTTCTATGCCATCGTGGATTAATATAAATGATGCTGAAAAAGTTGGTGTTATATTAACTAGTCCATTAAAGCCTGGTAGTAATTATAAGTTATCGTATTATGTAAAAATTGATTCAGTACTTGCTTCATGGTTCCCTCAATATTATACTGTTGATACTTGGGCAATTTTTAATTTTTTAAATCCCAATGGTAATGTGTTGCAATCACCTACGTTTACTATACAAAATAATTTACATACATGGCAGCAATATGATACTGTTTTTACAGCTACTACTAACTCTGATGTATTTGAAATATGGGGTGCTGATACAATTTGGACTGTTTTAAATTTTGATAATTTTGAATTATCAGAAATTACTTCTGTAGAAGAATTACAAATAGTACAACAACCTACTATTTATTTATCGCAAGGAGAAATTGTAATTGAAACCTATAATTACGATGAATATAATGTTTCGGTTTATGATGTTATTGGTAACTGTGTTTATTCAAAAAAAGTATATAAAAAAGATTTTATAAAAATACCATCTTCGTTTTTTAACAAAGGCATTTACCTTGTAACTGTACAATCAAATAATTTAATGTATTCAAAAAAAGTATTTATTAACTGATGTTACGCATCGGTATTAATCCTGAAGGGATTCTACGTTTATAGCATTAATGTCAATCACAAAAGTTCGACCCCGAAGGGTGGGGTGAAGTAAATCAAACCAATTTAATGTTTATATTCCCTCCATTTAGTTTTTAAATACAGCCTTCCTCTTTGCTAAAAGGGAGTTGCATAGATTATTCCTTTTCCATTCTTCGATATCTTTTACGCTGCAATTATCTATGGCAGCATTAACTGCACCAAATGGCAGCCACGAATATGGCATTAATGCCAGGCAATAGGACATGGTTGTGAAATTGATAATTCAAATAATTATGGAGGGTACTTTTTTGCTGATAGTGCAAAATCCAATACAGGTGGATATTTTGAAGCAATGTGCTGTTCATTAGGACTACCAGGAGTTGCTCCAACAAGCTATGCCATTCATGCAGTTGGTTATCCACGTTGTTCTTATGCAGGATTTTTTGAAGGTGATATAACTTACACAGGCGCATTAACACATATTTCCGATTCTCGTTTCAAAACTAATGTAAATACAATTTCTTCTGCATTAAATACAATTGAGCAATTGCACCCTGTTACATTTAATTTTGTTTCTCAACCGGGGTTGTCTTTACCAACAGGTGAGCAGTTTGGATTAATTGCTCAGGAAGTTGAGCCAATATTACCCGATGTTGTAACAAATGAAATAATACCTGCAAAATATGATGCATTAGGAAATATGACTTCAGATACTATTCATTTTAAAGGATTAAATTACAATTGCTTTATTCCGGTTCTTATTCAAGGTGAAAAAGAATTAATTTCAAAAAATGATAGTTTAACTCATACTGTTGACAGTCTTAAAACCATTATTTCCACTTACGAAAGTCGTTTTACATCAATAGAAAATATGCTTTCGCAATGCTGTACACAACAACAAAGCAGAACAACAC
>JAVHRJ010000636.1:0-1528 GCA_036171595.1 Bacteroidales bacterium | reverse complement strand
TTCAAATTAAATCCCTTCGGGATTAATATAAAAATGAAGTGAGAAATGTTAGTTTTTAAAATATAAATTTATGGAAACTATAGCTATACCAAAAGATGAATACTTTGCAATGAAGCAGCAAATTGCGGAGTTAAACGAAAAGATAAAATATTTTCAAGATGAAAATTTTATGAAGCAATTAAATAGCTTTATCAATTTGTTTTACCATAAGCAATTGAATAATAATTCTGTACAGTTTAAATTTGGTGCTGCAAAAGATTTTATTAAAATTTCGGATGATTTTAATGAACCCTTACAAGAATTTAACGAATATATGTAATAAATTTACTTTTTTTAATGATTTTACCAAGTATGATATTGATTTAATTTGGAAATGAAATGAAATATAAAATACAAACACCATGAACACCACAACCCACATACCCCATAATCTCTACAATTATGAAAACAAATCATAATATATCGCAAACACAAATCGTGAAATCCAATAGTATGAAAACTAATATATTCCTAAAGTTTAGCTTAATTGTTTTGCTGGCTTTGCTTATAAAACGAATATTTTTTATTTTAATTTGAAGAAAATTTAATATGATAAGTCTCCAAGAAAATACAGAACAAAAACTTATTAATTATGTCAGCAATTTTGAAGGCAATTTTGACAAAATGATAAATGTAATTTTGGGGTACAGAATTGAACAATTACAGAAGGCTATAAATAATTTACTTTCTGATTTTATTTTTTTTGAAAAGAAATACTCTATGAAATCTAATGAATTTTTCATATTGTTTGAAGAAGGTAAAATGGGTGATGGCAACAGTGATTTTTTCCAATGGAGCGGTGAATACGAAGTTTATCTCGATTATCAGAAAGAATTAAAATCTCTCTTATGATTGAAGATTATTTTTTAGAGATAGAAAGAAATATTTCTTGTTTTGACTATATTGAAAAACAACAAATTGAAAAGCAAAAGATAGATGATAGTTTCGGAATAATAAAAGGGTTATTGTTTATTGAAGGGTGTAAGTTGGAGTTTATCGAAGTAGTAAGAATAATTTTCGGAGTCAATAATAAAATTAAATACAAATATCACTTTATGACCACTAATAATACATTGATTTTCAGATATGATAATGCAAAGCACCATAAAGATTTAGCAACATATCCGCATCATAAACATATGAATAGTGTTGTAATTCCAAGCGAAGAACCAGATATGCTGATCATTTTGAAAGAAATAAAAGACTATTGCAACAATACGTTAAACAAAAATATTAATCCGTAAAATTAGCGAAATCAGTGTACCAATTTTAAAATATAAAACAACATGTACCCCTCTACCCACATACCACACAATATTTTCATAATCCCTACAATTATGAGAACAAATCATAACATATCGCAAACAGAAATTGTAAAATCCAATAGTATGAAAATAAATATATTTTTAAAGTTTCGCTGTCTTTAATTATGAAATAAATATATATACTGATTTAAAAAAAAGATTGAATTAAATGACCAAAACAAAAA
>JAVHRJ010000635.1:0-7896 GCA_036171595.1 Bacteroidales bacterium | reverse complement strand
ATAACAAAGTGTCAAAAATATTCCGCGTAGGCGGGATTGCGTAAGTCCTAAAATAGAAATTGATAGAAATACATTGTAAAAATAAAAATAACTTACATAAGAATTTATTATTGTATATTGATTATTATTAAGAAAGTACTTCTTCAATCATCAATATTCAATCATCAATTCCTTAATAACTTAATAACTTAATAACTTAATAACTTAATAACTTAATAACATAAAGGAAAGAATAGTGAAGAAGAAAAATCCATTAATACTAATATCGAATGATGATGGGGTAAATGCAAAAGGACTCCATGCTTTAATTGAAATATTAAAACCTTTTGGCGAAATAGTTGTTGTCGCACCCGAGAAAGGCGAATCTGGAAAATCGCATGCAATTACTATTAATTTTCCTGTTCGTGTTAATAAAATTTCTGAATATGAAAATGTTACTATATATAGTTGTACCGGTACACCGGTAGATTCTGTAAAATTAGCCATTAATCAGCTACTACCCCGTAAACCCGATTTTTTAGTTTCTGGAATTAATCATGGAAGTAATGCTTCTATTAGTGTAATTTATTCCGGAACAATGGGAGCAGCAATCGAAGGTTGTTTAAATGGAATTCCCTCAATAGGTTTTTCTGTTTTAGACCATTCTGATGATGCCGATTTTAGCTTGGCAAAAGCTTATGTTGGCTCAATATTTCAAAATGTTATAGAAAATGATTTGCAAATTGGAACTTGTTTAAATGTGAATTTTCCAAATGTGCCTGTTGATAAAATTAATGGTATTAGAATTTGTCGTCAAACCCGTGGCGTATGGAAAGAAGAATACGAAAAACGTATTGACCCTCATAATGACGAATATTATTGGCTTACCGGCGATTTTCATAATTTTGAACCCGATGCAAAAGATACTGATGAATGGGCATTGGCTAACAAATATATTGCTATTGTTCCTATTCAGGTTGATTTAACATCTTATGAAGGAATAAAAAAAATAAGAGATTGGGCTTATGACATCAAAATCTAAATATAATAAATTGCTAATTGGATTATTGTCAGGTATAATAATTCCAGTTATTACACTTTTGATATTTACTTTTATTAAAAGCGAATCAATTAATGTTATTCATTATTTGAAATTTGTTGTTCGCATGAGTTTAATGTCTAATATATTAAGTTTATGTGCATTACCAAATTTAGCTATTTTTTATCTTTTTATAAATAAAGAATTTTATTATAGTGCCAGAGGAGTTATTTTAGCAACAATAATTTGGGGTGCGTTAGTTGTAATAACACGCTTCATAACATAATATTTATGAACTGATGTTATGCAAAAGAAAGTTAATAAGACCCAAGTTCCAAATTTAAAGCCCCAAATCCCAAAGGAAGAAACCCCAAGGGAAGAACTTGGAATTTGCGATTTGGTTCTTGGGACTTTGGACTTGGAACTTTGAATTTAAGTCATGGAATTTCTTTCATACAAGAATTTATTTATGTAATGTGAGATATTTATGAAGTACTATGTTATTGCAGGCGAAGCATCGGGCGATTTACATGCCTCAAATTTAATTGAAGGGCTCAAAAATTATGATTCTTCTGCTGTATTTAGAGGATGGGGTGGCGATTTAATGATTTCTAAAGAAGTTGAAGTTGTAAAACATATTAGCCAGTTAGCTTTTTTTGGAATATCGGAGGTAATTACAAACTTAAAGACTATTTCAAACAATTTTAAATTTTGCAAACAAGATATATTGTCATTTTCACCGGATGTATTGATATTAGTTGATTACCCTGGATTTAATCTTAGAATTGCAAAATTTGCAAAATCTAAAGGGATAAAAGTATTTTATTACATATCGCCTACAATATGGGCTTGGCATCAATCAAGAATAGAAGTTATAAAGAAGTGTGTAAACAAAATGTTTGTTATACTTCCATTTGAGAAGGATTTTTATAAAAAATTTAATGTAGATGTTGAGTTTGAAGGACACCCATTACTTGATGCAATTGAAAATGAAAAAAATAATTTTCTTTCATTTAATGAATTTTGCGGGAAATATGAACTTTCAAATAAACCGATAATTGCTCTTTTACCCGGAAGCCGAAAAAATGAAATTAAAAAAAAGCTACCATTAATGTTAAATGTTATACCGCATTTTAATGAATATCAATTTGTGATAGCAGGAGCACCTTCTGTTTCAATAGATTTCTACAAACAATTTACTAATTCAACAAACATTAAAATTATTTTTGGTAAAACATATCAATTACTAAAAGTTGCTAATAGTGCAATTGTTACATCGGGTACTGCAACATTGGAAACAGCATTGTTTAATATTCCTCAGGTAGTATGTTACAAAACTTCATTTTTAACTTATTTTATTGCAAAACTTTTTGTTAAAGTCAAATATATTTCATTAGTAAACATTATTTTAAATAAAGAAGCTATTACAGAACTTATTCAAAATAAATTAACAATTAGCAATTTAGTAAAAGAATTAACATTAATTACAAAAGGTTCTAAACGTGAACAAATTTTAAACGACTATAACAAGTTAAATAAATTAATTGGTAAAGTTGGAGCTTCGCAACGAATTGCTAAACAAATGATTAATTTGTTAAATTCAAATAAATGAAATTAATTATTTTATTAGCTTTAATTTTAATTTTTAACAATGTTTTTAGTCAACGATTAAAAATAAGAATTTTTAGCGATATAAATTTAAAATCGTTCGTTTTTGCACCATCTACGGGAAAATATAATGTTTATAGTGATACAATTATAGTAACAACATTAGATAAAGATGAGGCATTAAACATTGTGCAAAACAATGATTCTATTGAAATTAAGTCGCTAAAACAAAATTTCGGAATTTTTAAATCAATAAAAATTACCGGTGCCGAAAATTTTAATTATGCTAAAATTAAATGTGTTAACCCCAATTTACCTTTGCGTTTTTATGATGATGATTTGCTTATTAGCAGCATAAGCAATAATTTGTTTATAATTAATGATGTTGAATTAGATAATTATGTTGCCGGAGTGGTTGAGTGTGAAGGTGGACCAAAAGCAAATATTGAATATTATAAAACGCAGGCAATTATTTGCAGAACTTATGCACTCGAAAATTTATCGCGTCATATTTTTGAAGGTTATTACTTATGCGATAATGTACATTGCCAGTCATATAAAGGCAAGAGCTTTGTAAATAATGATATTCAAAAAGCAGCATTTTCAACAAATGGTTTAGTAATTGTTGATAGTACATTAAATTTAATTACAGCTGCTTTTCATTCAAATTGTGGAGGACAAACAGTTGCTTCTGAAGATGTTTGGTTAACTAACAAATCATACTTAAAATCTGTTAAAGATACTTTTTGTATATATAATCGAAATGCAAAATGGGAAAAAGTTATTCCTTTTGCTCAATGGCAACAATATTTACGAACAAATGGATTTCAATTAAATAATGCTCAGGATACAAGCATTTATTTTTTCCCGCAACATTACAGAAAAACATATTATAAAATTAATAATGACAGCATTCCTCTCAGAAAAATTCGATTAGATTTTAACTTAAAATCAACATTTTTTGATGTTACTATTTTAAATAAAAACATTGTTTTAAAAGGCAGGGGATATGGTCATGCAGTTGGATTGTGTCAGGAAGGAGCTATGGAAATGGCAAAACGGAATTACTCGTATAAAGAAATTATTAAATTCTATTATAAAAATACATTTATCGTTAATTTAAGGTCGCTGGAGCAATTTAAACCTCAATAATCATCTAACAATAAACTTCTTAGTGTATTTTAGAAACTTGTTTGAAATGTTTACAATATAAATTCCGGAATATAACTGAACCGGAATTTCAATGTTTTTTATATTATTAGTTTCGCATTGAATTTCTTTTATGCAAGTACCTGTGATATTGTAAATTCCAAAAGTAAATATTTGGTCTTGTCTTGAGTTATTTTCAATTACAAATTTGTTGTTAAAATTATCATAAAACACAGTAATAGGCTCGGTTTGTTGAATGTTATTTGTTGATATTGATTTTGTACTGTCGTTAGAAAAATTCTGTGAAATACCATATAAAGCAAAACACAGAAAACACAGTGTAAATAAAATTTTATTCATGATACTTTTTTTTCGTTTATACGTTCCTGTAATAATAAGGTTATAAAAGTTAAAAAAAACAATCTATAGCTTCAATAATTTAGCCAAAATTCCTTTTTGGTGAAATTTTTCTACGTTTTCGTGAGGTAAAATATTTAAGTTACTTACAACATTTGTCTTTTTTAACACAGCTTCTGAAGCATCAAAGAAATTTTCAGGAGTGTATATCAGCCAATTGTTATTATCGAAAATAATTAAAGTTGCTAATTTTTTTCCGTTCCTTGAATCAATAAATAAAATGTTACCATTTTCGAGAGCACAAAATAATGTATTGTATTTATTTGAATATGAATTTTTTGTGATTTTAGAGCCAATTTCTTTAAATTCCCACAATTTTTTACCGGTATTAATTGAATATGAATTGCATAGTGTTTGTTCAGAATTAAAAGAAGCATAAACCATTGAATCCTTTTCATTTACATCTATATCAGTAATTTCATTTCTTTCCTTTATTAATATTTTATTTTGCTCTTTATTAATAATGTTAATCCCTTGCCCTTTTACATTTGCAATAATTGTTTGAATATTAGAAATATAATATGCTTTATTTACTTCATTGTTAAACTGAAAAATTTTTGTTTGAGTTAGTTTTGTGCCTTCTATTTTCCAGATTTTAACAGTGGCATCGGTAGAGCAAGTTACAAGTGCTTTGTTATCGGTAGAAATATTAATGTCTAAAATGTCATAATCGTGTAATCTGTACTGACTAATTTCTTTGGCATTTTCAGTTTGATAAAATTTTAATATTCCTGAATTTAATCCTGAAACACAATAATTTGAAAAACTTGCTAATGAAGTAACATATTCACTGCTATATGTTATAATATTTTTAATATTCCCGGTAGCTGTTTCAATAAAAGTAAGAAATGAACTTCCTACATCAATTTTATCGCTATTGTCATTATATATAATAGATTGGTCGTTAGAAACATACAGTCTTTTTTCATCGTTTGAGAAAGATAAACTTAGAACTTTTGTAGCTTGTGGCGATGTGAATTTAACAGGTAATGATGTAGTTAAATTAAATCCTCTTATTATTCCATTTCCAAAACCCAAAGCTAATAAGTTCGACTGTTTTGATAATGTAAAAGATGTTAAGTTACTTTCGTTTTGTAAAAATTCACCTAAATCTTTACCTGTGCGAGCATCTAAATCGTAAACTTCGTAAGAACCTAAATTGTTGCAAATATTCATTTCGGTATTATCATTATTAAATTCGCCATAAATAATTTTGCCATTTCTAATTGTAAAATCGAATAATTTTTCGCCGGTAATTCGCCAAATATTTATTTTATTAGTTTTCTGACTACCAACAGCTACCATTTTTTTATTTGGTGACATAAAGATAAAACTGGGAGTTAAATTCGTGTTTTTAAATGATATTTCTTCAATGTAATCATTTGCATTCCAGACTCTAACCATACCATTATTCGCTGATGTTACAAATTTATCGCTATCTGTACTAAAGCAAATATTAGTTATGTCTTCTTTGTAGTTGCTTATTGCAATTGGTTTTTGAAAGTTATTAATATCAAATAAATACAACGAACCTGAATTTATTGCTCCATTTTCATAATCATTGCCATCTTTAAATTTTGAAGTAGCAACTATAAATTTTTGTTCGTTTTTTAAAAAACTTAATCGTGTTATTTTATAATTTAAAAGTGTGAAAATGTTTTCAATTTTTCCTGTATTTGCATTAATTAATAATATTTTACCATTATTTGTTCCGGCAACTAAACTGTTGTTTTTATTAAATGATAATGTCGTTACTTTCTCATTTACAGGGATTTTGAATTTTATTTCAACAGTTGCAACATCCCAAATTATTATTGTACTATCATTTGAACCGGAAGCAATTAATTTTTCATTTGCCGAAAAATCAACACAATTTACAATTTGAGAATGACCTATAAAAGTTTTAATCAGAACATTTTGAGATGAAAGCCATAATTTAATAGTGCAATCGTTTGATGTTGTTGCAATTAATTGTTTATTAGGCGAGTATTTTAATGATGTTAATGAAAATGAATGCTTTATTGGAAAAATTATTTCTTCGTTTTGGCAAAAGATTATTGATGATTGAAATAATAGTAAAATAACTAAAATTTTATTTCTCAACATAGACTATTTAATATTAATTTTCAAAATGTTTGATTACATTTATTATGCTAAAATTAAAAAAACAGTAGGTTTTTTATTAATATCAGGCGAGTTTTTTCTCCAATCTTTAATTTTTTTTGTTTTAATATATTCATCGTTTTGATTAATGTTACAAGCAATGCACAATTGAGTTTCAGGATTACAACATTCGATTAGAGCATTAAAAATAGAAATATTTCTATATGGTGCTTCAATAAATATTTGTGTTTGTTTTTCAAGTTTTGACCGTTTTTCAATTTGTTGCATTTTTGCTTTTCTTTCGGCAGGTTTTATAGGCAAATATCCTAAAAATGCAAAATTCTGACCGTTTAATCCTGATGCCATTAATGCAAGCGTGATTGAAGATGGACCTATTAACGGAATTACATCAATGTTTTTTGAATGAGCGATTTTAACAATTTGCGAACCAGGGTCGGCAATAGCAGGACAACCGGCTTCGGTTATTAATCCAATATTATTTTCGTTTTCAATAGGTTTTAAAAATGCTTCATATTCAATAGTTTGTGTATGTTCGTTTAAAATAAAAAATGTAATTTCATCAATATTACAATTCGGATTAATTTTTTTTAAAAATCTTCGTGCTGTTTTCAGCTCTTCAACAATAAAACATTTTAAATTGGGCATAATGTTTTTAATTTGTGAGCTATAATCCGAAGGTAAAAAATCTTCGCCCAAAGGTGTTGGAATAAGGTATAATTTTCCGTTCATTTAGCAAAGATAGTGATTAATGAATAACGATTAATGATTAATGATGATTTCGGATTTATGATATTTGATTTGTAACTCACCCTACGCACAAATCACAAATCCGAAATCATAAATTGTCAGAATTTTTTTTCTAATTTTTAGAAGTCCCCTTAAACTTATCAACTTTATACTTAGTACATAATACTTGATACATTTTTTTAATTTGTGTAATCTGTGGCAATTTAAAAATTAATTCAGTAGTTGTGTAGTCGCAGAAAATTATAACTTTGTTATCTAAAAATTAGATATTTTGAAAGTTACATTTTTAGGAACCGGAACATCTCAAGGAGTGCCTGTAATTGCTTGTGAATGCGATGTGTGTAAGTCAAACGATTTATATGATAAACGTTTACGTTCTTCAATTTTAATTGAAATTGATAACAATAATTTTGTTATTGATACCGGACCGGATTTCAGGCAACAAATGTTACGCGAAAATGTAAAAAAAGTTGATGCAGTTCTATTTACTCATGAGCATAAAGACCATATTGCAGGTTTAGATGATATTCGTTCGTTTAATTGGATTTATAAAAAGCCAATGGATATTTATGCCGAAGCAAGAGTATTAAAAGTTTTGCAAATAGAATATTCGTATGCATTTGCAGATGATAAATACCCGGGAATTCCCGAAATGACTTTACACGAAATTGAAAATAAGGCATTTAAAATAAACAATGTAGATGTTATGCCAATAAGAGGCTTGCATTATAAATTACCTGTTTTTGGTTTTAAATTTAATGATTTTGCATATTTAACCGATGTTAATAATGTTTCGATGGAGGAAATTAATAAAATAAAAAATATTAAAGTTT
>JAVHRJ010000634.1:0-1536 GCA_036171595.1 Bacteroidales bacterium | reverse complement strand
AGACATTGTTTCTAAATGTTGAATTTGCAATAGACAATAAACTATAATACATCCAATAACCAGTATAATGACAAAGAAATATATTATTATACTTCACCCCGTCATAGATTGCGTAAATAAAAAATAGTATCTTTGCAAAAAACAAAGATATGATACAAATAAAGATAACCGAAAAACAAAAAGCAGCATTATACCATGCAAGGTACAATCATCCACATCCACATGTACAAAAAAAGATGGATGTATTGTACTTAAAGAGTTTTGGGAAACTCAGTCATGAGTTAATATGCGAGATAGTCGGTATAACACCGAATACCATGAGAACATATTTAAAACAATATCAAGAAGGCGGTATAAAAAAGTTAAAAGAGATAAACTTTTATAGACCGCAGAGTGACTTAGCAATACATGCAAGAACAATAGAAACATATATAAAAGAACGACCACCGGCAACGATATCAGAAGCCGTTCACATGATAGAGCAATTGACAGGTGTGAAAAGAAGTATGAATCGGACTCGGGTATTTATAAAATCATTAGGGGTAAAATTTCTCAAAGTCGGTACAATACCGGCTAAAGCATTAGAAGAGAATAAAAAAAAGAGCAAGCAGTATTCTTGGAAAATGAGTTGAAGCCAAAACTTGAAGAAGCTAAGCAATATAAAAGGAAAGTATATTTTGTAGATGCAAGTCATTTTGTTTGGGGTGCATTTATTGGCTGTTTATGGTGTTTTGCTCGTTTATTTATGCCAACACCATCAGGAAGAAAAAGATACAATGTATTAGGAGCGATAGATGCAATTTCTCATGAATTAATAACGGTATGTAATGATACTTATATCAATGCTGTTTGTATTTGCGAGTTGTTAATAAAAATAAGATTCCTACATAATCTTATTCCAATAACATTGGTATTGGACAATGCCCGATACCAAAGATGTCAGTTAGTAATGGAAATGGCTGAAAAATTAAACATCGAATTGCTTTTTTTACCCTCTTATAGTCCAAATTTAAATCTCATTGAGCGACTTTGGAAATGGATAAAAAAAGATTGTTTGTACTGTAAATACTATGATTGTTTTGATAAGTTCAAACAGCAAATTGATTGTTCTTTACAAAAAGTAATTTCTCCAGCGTGTAAAAAAGATATGGACACTTTGCTAAATTTAAAATTCCAATCTTTTTTAAATACGCAAATTATGACGGGTTAAAGTATATTCACGAATAATGGGATTATATTTTCTTTAATTTTTCCGAACGCCTTGTTATTGTTTACCTGCATAGGATATTTTTTATCCGTCATCGTATTCTCAATTGTTTCTTGTGCTTGCTTTATCAACATACAATGTAAATTAGAAACAAATACGGTTGCATAATTGCAAGTTTCATATTTATTTCATTAAGTTTTTCAAATAAATAAAATTCATTTGTGCGAGTTTCTTTATATGGGGAACTTTTTTCTTTAAGTGTTTATTAATAACAACTTTATTTCTCCAACATTCAGTAAATTTAGTTATTAAACTATTCTTTATTGAAG
>JAVHRJ010000633.1:0-1538 GCA_036171595.1 Bacteroidales bacterium | reverse complement strand
ATTCTTCCTTAAAATACTTGGTAAACCAATAGGTATATTCATAACCTGATTCGAGACTGGCGGAAACAAATGAATCTTTGGTTACACTTTTTTCGGGGGCACCTTGTTTTTCCCATAATTTAGTATAAATCAAAAATATAGCAAATGATTGAAGAAGGGAAAATATTAATCCGTGAAGTCCATCTTTGTATCCTTGGGCTCGAAAGAAACGACTATTAAATTCTTGAACTGGTTTTAAAATAAAATCACTAACTTTTAGTTTAATTTGCTTTTTTTCAAGTTCTTCGGCTTGAATATTACTATATCGAAGGGCACGAATGACAAATTGTGAAACTGAGTCATAATTATGGTGACGTATAGCTAAATGTTCAGAATCGAGAAGGGTAATACCATTACCCTTTGTTACAGGTTGACTGTGAATTTCCTTATTCCAAGTAACTTCACCTTTTTTAAAAAAACGAATTAAATAATCTGGCCACCAATTTGAGTGACGAAACCATTTACCTAAAATGATATTTTTACGTGGTATAAGGACAAAATTTATGTCATGTCGTTGAGTAAGTCTTTTTAATTCTCTTTTTAATGATTTTGGTAAAAATTCATCGGGATCAAGTAAAATTATCCATTTACCAGTTGCTTTTCCTAGGGCAAAATTTCGGGCAGGTTCAACATATTTCATAGGTCTAAAGGAATATATTTTGGCGTTATATTTTTGAGCTATTTTGACACTATTGTCGGTTGATTTCATGTCAACAACTATTATTTCATCAGCAAAATTTTTGATAGATTTAAGACAATGTTCTAGATTGATGGCTTCATTTCGAACATTAATTACGGCTGAAATTAGAGGTTTCATAGGTCTATTTTATCATTTTATTACTTGATAAATTTGGCATGCAGAATTTTGATATATATTTTTAATATATATTTTATTCTGATTTAATGTTATTTTATTATTTTGAATATTAGTTAGATATATATAATCAATTTTATTGTTGAGCAGAAAACCCCTATCTTGAAACTCATTTTCTTGTTTAAAGAATTTTTCTGATTCGAGTCGACGTTGTTGCCAGTTATATCCTGAATTTCCTAGATTCATCTCGTCTTCTAAATAAGTTAATTGATCGGTAAAAGCTGAAACATAGGAAGTGGTGGTGTAGGCATAAAGTGGGACAGGGGCTATAGATTTGTCGATAATATACGGATCATAGGGGTACGTTAAAATGATTGATTTTGGTTTATTTTTTAGATAATTTAAACAATTTAATTCTAAATTTGAAATATAAGCTGGTGGATTTTTGCCAAAATATTGAGGTAATGAAGCAAATAATGTTGGTAATTGAATTAGAATTATTAAAACTGGAATAAATATATTGATTTTTGAAAGATAGATGGTTAAGGGAATATTCATCAAAAATATGGCATAATACAAAAATTGAATTGTGTTCCAGCTGGTGCCTGATTGAATAAAAAATAAGGGAATAATAGTTAGCAATATAGTAGAAATTAATAGTGAAAGGGAAAACCAATTTTTTGCA
>JAVHRJ010000632.1:0-7927 GCA_036171595.1 Bacteroidales bacterium | reverse complement strand
GTTCCACCAGAAGCCCCTACAGTTAAAGCACCGTTTGCTCCACCACTACATGACACATTAGTTTGACTCGTAATAGATGCAGACAACGCTGAAGGTGCAGTAATTGTAACAGAACCAATAACACTACAACTATGAGAATCGTAAACAGTAACAGTATATGTCATTGCAGCTAAATTTGTTGCAGTTTGAGTACTTTGTCCATTTGACCAAGAATAAGTATATCCAGGCGATCCACCTGACGGTGTTGCTGTTGCTGTTCCATTATTTGATCCAGCACATGTGATATTAGTTTTTGAAACACTAACAGTAGGAATTGGATAAGAATTTACTACAACAGATGCAGAACCAGTAGTGCAACCAGTAGTACTAGTAACAGATACAGTATATATGCCAGTTGCCGATGCTGTTATTGTTTGCGTTGTTGCGCCCGTCGACCAATGATATGCAGAATATCCAGTACCAGCATTTAAATTTACGCTACCACCTTGGCAAAATGAAGTTGGGCCACTTGGAGTAATATTTGGATTAATTACATCAGGGTTTACATAAGTAAAAACTAATTCAACTCTATTTACACAAACGCTTGTACCTGTACATAGCTGGAGAGAATTTAATCCACCATAAACATAGCCAGGCATGCCACAAGGATAATTACTTGAAGAAACAGCAGCAACAACACAAGGGGAAGTTGAACATATGCATCCAGTATTTGCATCATTCACTGTAGGAACAGCATACCCATTTATTGAACCAGCCATATAACTACCAACACAACCACCAGAATAATATCTTACTGTAACATTTGTAACTGTTTTACCTGCAGGAACGGGATCAAAAAATGTCCTTGTTTCACAACCGGCAGTATTTCCACAGTAACTTGGCTGAGTATTAATACACCAATAATCACCCCCGCATAAATAACAACCACCACAGGCCATAAACCCAGTGTAATTTACAGTTGCAGTTGCAGTTTGTGAGAAACTTTGAATTGTGAAAAAAAAGAAAAACAGAATCGAAAAAATTGTAGAATTGATCTTCTTCATATTTAGTTTATTAAAGGTTTTTCAAAATGTGTTATAAAAAAACAAGCAAATATAAAATAATTTATGAATTAAAAAATACTCTTTAACAGTTAATTATTACGTAAGATAAATTAAAAAAGTTTCAAAAATTAACATAATCATCTGTTATTTAAGTATTTTCAATGATTTTTTTATTCTTTTTAATGCCTCCATTAATTTTTTTTCTGGAGCTGCATAAGAAAATCTTAAATAGTCTGGAGAACCAAATGAACTACCATCAACAAGAGCAACGTTAGCGTTATTAAGCAAAAATAAGCATAAATCGACATCATTTTTAATAATATTATTATTGAATGACTTACCGAAATATTTTTTTACTTCAACAAAAAAATAAAATGCCCCTTGGGGTATATTTGTTTTTAAATCTGGTAATTCTTTAAATAAATCAACCATTAAATCGCGACGTTTTTTTAAAATTTCACACATAATATTAGTTTGAGTGTTATTGCCAGTAATGGCAGAAAATGCTGCCTTTTGCGAAATAGCAGATGCACCAGAGGTAAACTGACTTTGCAGTTTTGTACATGCTTTTGCCAACCATTCTGGTGCAGCAATATATCCAATTCGCCAACCAGTCATAGCATAACCCTTCGAAACGCCATTAACTACAATCAATTGGTCGTTAATTTCATTAAATTGCCCAATGCTTTCGTGTTTTCCATTATACAATATTTGCTCATATATTTCATCGGACATTACCATTACATGTTTATTTTTAGCAAATATTTTTGCAAATTCGTATAGTTCTGATTTACTATATACTGTACCAGATGGATTAGACGGAGAACTAAATAAAAATAATTTTGTTTTAGGCGTTATAACTTTTTCTATTTGTTGAGCAGTTACTTTAAAATTGTTTTCGATTGTTGAATTTATTAATATTGGTTTTCCACCAGCAAATTTAACCATTTCAATATAACTTAACCAATATGGAATAGGTAAAATTACTTCATCGCCAGGATTAACAATACTTAAAATAACATTCATAATTGAATGTTTTGCACCATTTGAAACAACAATTTGTTTTGGTTCGAAAATCAAATTATTGTCATTTTTAAATTTATGCACAATTGCGTTTCGTAACTCGTCGTAACCCGCAACTGGTGGGTAATGGGAGAAATTATCATCAATAGCTTTTTTTCCAGCTTCTTTAATATAATCAGGTGTATTAAAATCTAACTCTCCTAAACTTAAGTTTATTACATCAATTCCTTTAGCTTTCAATTCTCTAGATTTAACTGTCATAGCAATAGTTTGCGACTCAGTAATTCTATTAATACGTGCAGATATTAAATCAGAATAATTTATATTATTTGTCATTGTATATTATTCAATGTATTTCAAAAAATTTATCAAAGATATTTTAATTTTTTATCAGATAAAAATTCTTAATATTGTAAAAAATATTTAACATGTTAATGATTTATCAGATTATTTTAGTAATTGTAACTGGTGGAATTGTCTTTTTTACAGCATTTTTCACCTTTAAAACTTTTATTGATAATGAAAATAAAAAACGATTATTAGAGTATAAAACCAACAACTTAAAACTTGTAACGCCTATAAGATTACAAGCTTACGAAAGAATAATTTTATTTTTAGAAAGAATCTCTCCTAATTCTCTAATAGTTAGATTGCAAATTTCGGGAATGAAAAGTCATCAACTTCATGTTGAAATGCTAAGTTTAATTCGCGCCGAGTTTGAACATAACTTATCGCAACAAATTTACATGTCGGATAGTGCTTGGGAAGTAGCAATTAGTGCAAAAGAGAATGTTATAAGATTAATAAACATGGCTTCCGATAGTATTGACAACGACGCAAATGCTATAGAGCTAAGTAAAGCCATTATGGAACAATGGGTAAAATTAAACCCCACCCCTATTAAAACCGCAATTATTTTTATTAAAAATGAAGTTAACACTTTTTTAAGTTAGCGAATGGTTCGTGAGACACGAACCAAGGCAACAGGCAAGAGTTGAGGCTTAAGAATTATTTGTGAGATACAAACCCCACAATACAAGGCAATAAAAAAAAGGTTCGTTATTACACGAACCTTTTATATTTTAGAGTAAAATAAATTTTATTTTATTAGCTCCACACTACGTTTTACAAATCTGTTTAATGCCTCGCCCTTAAGTAAATTATGCGAAAGTAGGGCAAGATCGATTAATTGATTTACAATTTTATTGTTTTTACCAAAATCTTCGAGCAAAACTTTTTTCTCGCCTTCTATTTCTTCAATTTTCTTTGATAATTCTTCTTTTTGAGTTTTATCGGTCGATAAAATTTCTTCTTCTTTTTTATCTTTTAATTGCTCGTCGAGTTTAGCTTTTTCTTTTTTTACAGGTTCTAACTTTAATGAAATATCTTGCAAAGCTTGAGATAAATCTTTATTTTTTTGTTTAGTAAGTTTTTTAACCAACGAATGATTTGCATTTACAATTAAATTATAGTTATCGGGTAAATCGCCATACATTCCGTTTCCACCTCCCATTGCCGACATGTCTTTCATACGTCGCATATATTCGTTACGTGTTATAATTATTGGTGAATCGTTATCGGTAAGCGATTCAAAAGTTATAAAATACTTGTCTTTTTCGGGGATTGCACCAAAGAATACATTTCGAATTTCCATTTGCTCATCTTCAGATAAATCGACTTTTTTAACTTCGTCTTTTTCAATTAATTTTTCAATTATGTCAGCATCAACTCTTTTAAAAATTGTGTTTTTGAGTTTACTTTCCATATGATTAATAAAATGTGCATCGAGCTGCCCGTTCATAAAAAGCACATCATAACCTTTATTTTTTGCAATATCAATATATGTGTATTGTTCTTCTTTATTTGTAGCATATAAATAAACGGCATTTTTATTTTTATCGGTTTGGTTATCTTTTACAAGCTTTTCATACTCCTCTAACGTATAGCACTTTTCGTCAACATTTTTTAACAAAACGAATTTTTCAGCTCTTTCGTAAAATTTTTCGTCGGTTAAAATACCATATTGAATAAAAACTTTTAAATCGTCCCACTTCTTTTCAAAATCGTTGCGTTGATTTTTAAAAATATCTTGTAATTTATCGGCTACCTTTTTTGTAATATGCGAAGATATTTTTTTAACATTTGGATCGCCCTGCAAATAACTTCTCGAAACATTTAATGGAATATCCGGCGAATCGATAACACCTTGCAATAAAGTTAAAAATTCGGGAACAATACCTTCAATTTGATCGGTTACAAAAACCTGATTACAGTATAACTGTATTTTGTTTTTTTGAACTTCAATATTATTTTTAATTTTAGGAAAATACAAAATACCTGTAAGGTTAAATGGATAATCAATATTCATGTGAATATTAAAAAGTGGCTCTTCGAATGAAGATGGATATAATTCGCGATAAAATAAATTATAATCTTCATCTTTTAAATCGGTTGGTTTTCTTACCCACAAAGGTTTTGTATTATTTACAATATGTTCTTTATCTGTATCTACATATTTTCCATCTTTCCACTCTTTTTCTTTTCCAAAAGCAATTTCGACAGGTAAAAATTTACAATATTTAGTTAAAAGTTCATTAATTTTCGATTCTTGTGCAAACTCTTTGTTATCATCATCGAGATATAAAATCACATCAGTACCAACACTAGTTTTTTCGGTATCTTCTAATGTAAATTCTGGAGAACCATCGCACGACCATTTTACGGCTTTTGAACCTTCTTTATATGACAAAGTTACAAGCTCTACTTTTTTAGCTACCATAAAAAGTGAATAAAAGCCTAACCCAAAATGACCAATTATTGAAGTGGTATCTTTAAATTTTTCTAAAAATTCGCCAGCACCCGAAAAAGCAATTTGGTTTATATATTTTTCAACTTCTTCGGATGTCATTCCGATACCTTGATCGGAAATTGTTAGAGTATTTTCTTTACTATCAACCGAAATTCTAATTTTTAAATCTTCTACATTACCTTTGTATTCGCCTTTGCTTGCATAAGCTTTTAGCTTATTTGTAGCATCAATAGAATTTGAAACAGCCTCGCGTAGAAATATTTCGTGTTCGGAATAAAGAAATTTTTTAATTATTGGGAAAATGTTTTCGGTGGTTACACCTATTGTACCTTTTTGCATAATTTTTATATTTTAATGTTAAACGTTGCACATTTTCAAACAATGTGCCATCGGCAAAAATATGACAATAAGGCAGAAAAATTAAGCCAATAAAAATTATTTGATTTTGCTTCAATTTCTTTTAATAATTATGCATCAAAAACCGGCTAAATATTAAAATAATATTTTACACCAGAATTTTGAAAAATAAAAGGTTTTCATTCCGATTGAGCGAAGAATACATTCGCCATTGTTTGTATCCTCACAAACATAGCTTGTAATCTATTTTTGTAAATTACCGATTATAATTAAATGTAACATGTTTTTGCTTACTATTATGCTTACTCAAGTGATGTGAAATAAAAAATCACTCGCTAGAAGCGAGCGATAGAGGATATAAAACAGTTCAATCGCTGGAAGCGAGCGATAGTGTTGGATATAACAAAACACAAAATATCGAATTTCGAATAATGAATTTCGAATAACTAATGCCAAAATGTTGTTATTCCGAGTATGCGAGGAATCTGTATTAAAATCAGATTCTTCACTAATCATTCAGAATGACAAAAAAATTATCATTACGATTTTATAAAAATACCATTTTCTCTAGTTCAACCGATAACATTTTTGCAACTTTGCAAAAATATCTTCTATTTTTAAAAGCTACAACCCATTTAATTCCACTAACTGCATTAGTTAAAAATATTTCATCGGCATTTAAAATATCGTTTTCTGTAATACAAACATCATCGTAAACAGTAATTTTTTCTTTTAGTGCAAGCTGAATAACAATTTCACGCATAATTCCATTTAAACAACCATCGGATAGCGATGGTGTAAGCAAATTATTATTTGTAAATACAAACAAATTAGAAGAGCTTGCTTCAATAATGTTATTATTTTGATTAATTAATAAACAATCGTCAAGTTTTTGCGATTGAGAAAAATTTGCTGCCATAACATAAAGCAAAGAATTTGCGGTTTTTAAAGAACTTAGCTCATTTATATTTTTTTTCCATTCGTTAAAAATGTCAATTTTTAATCCTTTTGTATTTAACGAGAAATTATTTGATTCTAATGGATTCGCCTCAATAAAGAAATCTATTTTATTTGTTATAGGTTGATAATTTCCTCCATCTTTTCTGAAAATACTTAAACGAACTTTTGCTCCATTAAAAAATTTATTTGCATTAAGTAATCGTGCAATTTGTTTTTGAAAAAATTGAGTATTGTAATTATCAGGAATTTCGAATTGCAATATAGTTGCACTATTTTTTATTCTGGCAATATGTTTATTTAAAAATGGCACATTAGTACCAACTGCTCGCAGAGTTTCAAATAAACAATCACCGTATCTAAAAGCTCTGTTTGTTCCGAGAAAAATTGGTTTTTCGGAAGAAATAAACTCACCATTATAACATACAAATTGAGACATTTGTTATTTAGGATTTAGTATTAGAATTTTTTGTCATATTGAGCGAAGTTGAGTAATTTAATGTAGTAACTTAAATACGAGCAATATATGATAATATGTATTATTTAGTTGAAACATAGTTAAAGCGATTTAATAATAATCACTTTTAGCATATTACATTGAATTAATATTCTAAAAACAGACACAAATATAATAAAAAAGTGATTTCACTATTCAATTTCATTATTTATTGTTTAATAATTTCATACTACATTGTCAGTATTTAAAAATCTAATAATTCCTATTATGAAAAAAAACAAAATCTTTCATTAAATGAAAAAGCATCGATTAAAATCAATGGTTTCACTAAGGTTTACAAAGCCCTTAAACAACAAATAACAATTGAAGGTAAAAGTGATGATACATTAAAGAACTACTCAAACCAGATTGCAAAAATCAGTCTTCATTTTGGGAAACTACCAATTAATATTACAAATAAACAAATCAATAAATACTTATTTACTTTAGCTTCACAAGCTAATTGCCCTTCACGAAGCTATTTCAAACATATGGTGTATGGATTAAGATATTATTTTCGTAATATAGGCAAAGAAGATCGGGCAATTTGCCTGCCTTCTATAAAAGAAGAATTTCATTTACCAGTAATATTAAATAGAAGTGAATTAAAAGAACTTTTTATAACACCCAAAACACTTAAACACAGAATTGTTCTAACGTTAATGTATTCTGCAGGTATGCGTTCAAAAGAGATTCGGGATATTAAAATTTCTGATATTGATTTTGAAAGAAAAACCATTCATATTCGACAGAGTAAATATAAAAAAGATAGAATTGTTCCGCTATCTAATTATATGGCTTATGGTTTGAAAAAATATTTATTGCAATACAAGCCATCAATATGGTTATTTAATGGCAAAAATAATAATGAACCATATAGTAGAACTGGTGTCGCATGGATAATGTTGCATGCCTTGAAGAAATCAAAGATAATTAAAAAAGTGAGTGTACATAGCTTGAGACATAGCTATGCAACCCACTTATTAGAAGACGGTGTGAATATTGTTACTGTTAAAGAATTGTTAGGTCATGGCGACATTTCTACTACAATGATTTATTTGCACGTTGCTAATTGTCCATCTTGCAACATTAAGAGCCCTTTAGATAGTCTATATTCTAAGCAATGTGGTGATTTGTTATTGAGCGAACTTGATTGATTTTACGGCTGGTAATTAGCTCCTAGTTGCTGTTACCGCTATGTAAGTTTGATTTCAATGTAATTGATATCAACGAGTTAAAAAT
>JAVHRJ010000631.1:0-1540 GCA_036171595.1 Bacteroidales bacterium | reverse complement strand
GTCAAATGGGAGTAGGGTTTACTTTATATTTATTAAAAAACTTCGGAGTAGCGGAGCAAAATGTAATGTTTTATGCAGATAAATATTTACAAGCATTTCCAGATTTAATAAAAGATTATAAATCTACAATAAGTAATAAAGTAGGACTTCAAGATAAAACAAAAGAAGTAAAGGATTGTTATCAATGGAGAACAATTGAAAAATTCTGTGATTGGTTTGGATTAATACAATTAAGAAAAGTTGGAGGAGAGAATTATCATGATGATTTTTTTATTAAAAAGTCTGACATATTTGACAAAATATTTGACATTGAGGTTTAGATTAAGGCACCGAAACGCTAACATCACCTAAGCCCCATGGTTGCTTGGATTGATACGCTAAGGCTTCGCCTATGCGCATAGGTCTAAGGTGGCAACCACGAGGGCCTAGCTGAGGACCGTTAGCGGTAATTGCCAAAATTTTGATATAATAAGGATTCCGATACGAAAAAAATATAATATTGCAGAATACAATAATTATTAAAATGTTTTATAGGCGATTAAAAATAAATCAAAATATATTTGGTTTTTATCATCTAATTAGGTAAATTTGTATAAAAAATGAATAATGCCAACAATTTATCTTTTAAATTCAATTAAGATTGATATATATTCAAGAGAACATTTACCTCCACATTTTCATGCTATTTATGCGGAATATGAAATATTAATAATCATAGAAACTTTTGAAACATATCGAGGGAATATTCCACAAACACAATATCGACAAATAATTGATTGGGCGAGAGATAATCAAGAATTTTTAATGAATAATTTTAAACTTTTAAATAAACGATTTTATGAGAACAAAAACTAGTATACCTAGAATCCTAAAAATATATAAGATAAAAGACTTCCAAATAGTTTGTATATTCAATACAGGAGAATATCGTTTGATTGATTTTCAAAAATTATTTCAAGAATGGGACATTACAAAAAATGATATTGAATATAAATTAACTGATTTAAAAGAATTCAGAAAAGTCAAATTAATAAACCAAACATTGGCTTGGGAAAATATAAAAATTGAAGTATTAGACATTGAAAATAAAAAGGTAAATGGATACTTTGATTTAAGTCCAGACATTCTATATCAAAACAGTGTATCATACCAAATAAATCAAAGATTCAGGTTGGGTAAAATATTAAGGACAGCAAGAATAAATGCTGGTTATACTCAAACTGAATTAGCAATGAAAAGTGGAACAACAACTCAATATATATCTAAGATTGAGAATGAAAAATCTGGAATTGAAATATCAACTCTTCAGAAAATTGTTGAAATAGGACTTGGCAAAAAATTAAAAATTGATATATCAAATTAAATCGCCAATAACACTTATAGAAAATTTTGTAAGTTTAGTATCGGGATAAAATAGAATAGGATAATTTTGCTAAGGCAACATACCGCTAACATCGAACTAGCGCAATTTTCCATACATTTAAACCGCAAGCCCTACGGGCATAAGCGGTAGGTCTAAGGTATTCCAAACATGCGCCAG
>JAVHRJ010000630.1:0-1545 GCA_036171595.1 Bacteroidales bacterium | reverse complement strand
TGGAAAATCAGTCAGAATCTACAATTGAAAGTCAGTTATCTTTATGGCATGAAAGAGTTTTACCAAATTTAGACTTTAATATAAAATGTGGGAATTCTTTAATCGGTAATGATTTTTTCAATAATGAATTTTGTTTTGAAACTATAAGTGAAAAAAACATAAATGCTTTTGATTGGGAAAGTGAATTTAAACAAATTTTTAATAAAGAAGGTTTTGATTGTATTATTGGCAATCCTCCGTATTTAAAATTAACAAAGAATAATACTGATAGTAATATTTTAGAATACTATAATCAAAAATATTTAAGTATTCATGGAGGTAGTTCCAAAAATTTATTTCAGTTATTTATTGAAAAATTTGCAAAATTTCATTCAAATTATTTTTCCTTTATAGTTCCGGAAGCCTTATTAACAACTTCAAGTAATAATATTGTAAGAAATACTTTGATTGAAAATTTAAATATAAAAACAATTGCAGTTTTTGACCATTTTGTTTTTGAACAGGCGACTATTGGGACTACAGTATTTGTGGCGGAAAATAAAAAACATACTTCATCGACTGATTTAAAAATCATTAATAAATTCGGTAAAATTAAAGAATCAAAAAAAATAAATATCAAGTCAAAAGATGAAATTTGGGAGACACAAATTAATAATCAATTTGATTCTATTTTGAAAAAAATACAGAAGCAATCAACTATGATGGGTGATATGGTGATTATGAACAAAGGGATGGTTGTACAAGATAGAGAAAGTGTGATGGAGAGTAAAAAATCAAAAACAAATTATCCATTTTTGCTTGGTAAAAACATGAGTAGGTATAATCATTTTTATACAAATTATGCTACTTATAATAATCTTAAAATTATTGGTGGTACAAATAAACTGGAAAAGCATTTGCAAACACCTCGTTTATTAATACGTAGAACTGGCAATATACTTTGTGCAACTTATAGTAACCAGCAAGAATTAATTGAAAGTACAATTTATATAGCTACATCAAAAACATTAAATCTTAAATATTTATTAGGTGTTTTAAATTCAAATGTTTTAACTTTTTATTTAAAGCAAAAATTATTAACAAATGCACAAGGTTTTCCTCAAATATTAATGGGTCAATTATCTCAATTACCAATACCAAACATTAATGCTAAAAATAAAAATCAGCATGATAAAATTATTAAACAAGTTGATACTTTATTAGAATTACATCAACAACAAAAATCTGAACAAACACAAAGAAGAATAAATTATTTGCTAAATGAAATTGATGTTATTGTTTCAGAGTTATATGGTTTGAACGATGATGAATACAAAATGATTTCAACTTTTAAATAGCCATTTGTTTAGAGGCACATTTAGCATTTGCTCAAATCTCACTCACGATTCAAAATGCTAAAAGAGCCTCTAAGGCTGACCCTCAAATTATCGTTAAAATATTGCAGTAATAATAATAATGATAAATAATAGGATTGATATAATCGGCCAGTTTCTAACATCGTGTAAGCCCCATTTTTGCAGGGATTGATAACGCTAAGGCTTCGCC
>JAVHRJ010000629.1:0-1547 GCA_036171595.1 Bacteroidales bacterium | reverse complement strand
TAGCGTACTTGCATGGGGTGCAAGTGGTCGGATGTTCGAGTCATCTCACCCCGACCAATAATGACAAGGGTTTCGGAATGTGCTGAAATCCTTTTTTATTTCTGGTTTAAACATAGTTTAAACAATTTAGGATAAATTAGCGTTAATTAAACATTTTTTTACTCTCGATGTTTGCATATTTAGTCGAACCTTAAAAACCCTTTTTTGAAACTACAATCTTTTTGTATTTCAATCCGATTTATATCGGATTTGTTCTTTTTTCTTTTTCTTTTTTCACCACAAAAAAAGAAACAAAAATCCTCTGCCTTCGTTTGTGTCTTCACAAATGGTTTCAATTGCAATCAGTTTTTAAAATATTTGACAAGCATACTTTGTTTGTGAGGACACAAACAAGGGCGATGTTTTGTTGTAACACCGTGTATAATTAGCCAAAAAATGCAGTTCTCACAATCGTGGACAGCCCACCGCACCGCTTATAACTATATAACCCTTTAACATTAAAGAAATTATAAAAAATATGCAAGGTTTTAACTGTTTTATCATTATTTCTTGCAACGGCTTTAGCCTTCATGAGCACCTTTGAAATAAGTTATAAAAGCGAATAAATATTTTCATAGCTTTATAACGTTATTTAACTGAATACTAATTTGTTGAATACTTTTTAAGTGACTACTATTTATATTTCTATAATACCACATTTGTTAGGACAAAATTTTAATCAAATATTGAGCTCTTTTTTTATTAAGTGTAAACCATTGATTCTTAAAAATAAAAACATTATAGCGATATTCTATTTTGTTCCCGTTATATTATAATTATATTAATATATTGAATTACTTGCTATATTTTTTCACAATATCAAGCATTTGAGAATTGTTATAATATTTGGCTAAACTTAAAAGGTCATCACCCTCTGAATTTTTTATTTTAATATTTGCACCTTTTGAACAAAGATATTCAACTACATCAATTTTTTGTTCAATTGCTGCTGAAAGAAGAGGCGAATTACCATTTTTAGTTAGAGTATTTATTGCTTGAGGCATTATATTATAGCATTCTTTAACCATTTCAATATTACCTGCCCTTGCGGCCATGTGTAAAAGACTCTCACCACTAGATGTTATTATCTCTGTTTTTGCACCATTTTTTACAAGTAATCGAAAGTATTCAATATTTCCAGTAAAACAAGCATAATTAATAGGATAGTTCATTGTTTTGTTAGGAATATTGAGACCTTCTTTATAATTTTTTATTGCAAATTTAAGAACTTCTATATTTGAAGAATATATCGCTTCGATTATAATAGTAGCACCGCTCGAATCAGTTTGCCTTATATTCATTCCAGAAGAAATTAATTTTTCACAAATGGATTCACTTTTACCCATAAAGGCATATAATCCTGCACTAATTTTATTTTTACCAGGACATAAATTTACTTCAGCGCCTTTTGAAATAAGATAATCTAACATTTCTTCGTTCTCATTAACAACAGCATAATATAAAGGAGTCCACCCGGTAAGGGTATTATCATTAGAATTAATTTCTAT
>JAVHRJ010000628.1:0-7994 GCA_036171595.1 Bacteroidales bacterium | reverse complement strand
GGAATATTCCAGATATAAAACAATTTGTTGTTCAAGCTAATGCCACTTTTGAAGGCTCGTTCGAAGAAGCAATTAAAAAGTTTATTCCTGTATTGAATGGTGATAAACCTTGGATTATTGCTCATATTCATAATGGAAATAAAATGATTGTATTTACTTCACCTAATGGTGGTGATCTTGATACTCGCCAAGTTATTGTTGACGATACAATTTATATCCCCGTTAAAAAAGAAGAAGTAAAACCACTTGAGTTACCTGTTGTTCAATCATCAGTTGGATCAACAGTTATTCCTACAGCGATTCCATTACAACCTATTGAAGTGACTAAAAAGGTTAAGCACATCGAAGCTACTGAGCGAACTTATGCTATAAAGTTTGAAGAAAATAAATTAATTTCAGAATCTTTAACAAAATTTTTAGCTGATAATGGATGGGATATTGAGTGGAATTCTGCTCAAGATTTTACGCCAAAAAAATCATATACAATTAATGGTAATATTATTGATGATGTATTGCTTAGGGCTTTGACTGATTATAGTTTATCAGCAAATTTAAATGAAGATAATCGAGTTGTTGAAATTTTCCCTGCAAAATTTAAATAGGAATAAAAATGAATTTTAAAAAACTAGCTTTAGCGATTGCAATTGCTTCCACTCTAAGCGGTTGTGCAGAAAATCGATTTGAAATTCAAAATCATTCTAAAGCAGAAAAAAAGTTTTTAAATGAACAAGAAATAACTAAGCAAGTAACAACCGTTTCTCGATTGAAGGGAAATTATATAGCTGCTGTATCTCATGATTATCATGGTGTATCAAACGGTTCTGTTACCTTGAAATTTAATTCAATTCCTGTTGCTGATGCACTTAAGTCAGTAACAGATACTATTGGGTATTCGATTCAACTTTCGCCTGATGTTGATGATAAACGTAAAGCTTCTATTAATATTAAAAATAGTGACCCGTTTACAGCAATTCGTGAAATTGCTTATAGTGCTGGTTTAGTCGCTATTGCTAATAAAGATCACAAAACAATTACACTTGCATCTGAAGGGTCTTACACATATCGTTTGCCTATGGAATTACTTAAAAATAGGACAAGCAAATTTTCTGCATCAAATGCTCCTTCTGGTGGAGGCAGCTCAAGTAGTGCTGGTGCTGGTATGCCTTCTGCTGGTGGAGGTAGTGGTGGTGGCAGTACTTCTGCTGGTGCATTTAGTGTTTCAGGTGGTTCAAATTATACTTCTGAAAAATTAATTGAATATATTACTAAAGTTTCAGAAGCAAAAGTAACTGCTTTACCTGAGTTTGGGACAATTACTGTTTATGGTAATGCATTACAGCTTCGCCGTGCTGATGAAAAGCTGATGATGTATGCTAAAGATGCAATGATTCAAGTTGAAGTCGAAGTTTCAATTATTGATGTTAGCTTAAATCGTAATTTCCAATATGGTATTGATTGGACGAAAGTATTACCAGGTGGAGCATTTGGTAGCGGGACACCAGCTACATTAAATGTTACTCAAACAGCAACTGTTATATCTCCGTCAATCATAACTAATTTTGGGATAGGTCCTACTGCAGTTATTAAGGCTTTAGATCAATTAACTGATGTTGATGTTATTTCCAAACCTAAATTGGTAGCTCAAAATCATGTTCCTGAAGTTATCTTTACTGGAACAAGTCAACCTTATTTGGGCGGTACAACTTCATCTGTAACAACTGGAGGAGCTTCAACAGGTGCTCAATTATCTTGGGCTTTGGATGGGGTATCTCTATCACTTGAAGCAAATGTAATTGACAGTACACATATTGAAATTATGATACTTTCTGTTGTAAATAACATTTCATCTTTTCAAAATTTTGCTGGTGGTTTGTCTGCACCAATACAACCAGTTAAGCAATCAACAATGCAAGTTATTGCTGAAAATGGTCACACTATGATTATTGGTGGAACCAGAATTAACAGTAAACAATCTATGGATAGTGGTATTCCAGGCTTTGCAGGTGTTCCTATTTTAGGAAAAATGTTTGGCTCAAATATTTCAAGCAATAATAAAGAGGTTGTTATTTTATTGAATGCTAAAATTATTCCAGCCAAGAAAATTGATTTGATTATCGGAGAATCATTATAATGTTTAACTCCGAAAATGCTTCTTTGATTGAAGATGCTATTTTAATTGAAGAGCCTGTTAAGAAAAAAAACAGGTTTTCTGATATTTTTAATAAAAAAGATAAACCTGTAAAAGGAAAAACAGAATCATTCTTTAGCAAGAAGAAAACAAATAATTCTATTGATCGTGTTTTATTTGAAACTGATATTGATAGTGACTTAAAATCTTTTTTTTATGTTACTCATGATCGTTTTTATGATGCACGAGATGAAGAATTTTATGATAAACGGGTTTCTTTTTGCACTCAAGATAAGCGTTTATTAACACAATCTCGTGTATCAAATAAAAAAGCAACTAAATTATTTCGACAAGAATATGATTTATTTTGTCGTGTAATAAATCACTCGTCAAAAAATATTATTTATGGCGTTGAAATTGATCGAGTAAAAGAAGACCCGAAAAAATATTTTGCACCGGGGCAGATGTGTATTGATTTACTGCTTAAAAGAAAAGATATTATTCCATCAAGTTGTGTAGCTGGATTTAAATTTGTTGATAACAATAATGGTGATGTAACAACTGAATTAATATTTTATATAATTAATGCTGACGGAACATTCAGCCAGCCTTACTCTTATTTTAATCCATCTGAATCATATATCAATACATTTATTATTGAGAAAGTAAAGGAAGCTGGGTTTATAATTGATATACAAAATATCCATTTATTCAATAATCAAGATTTTATTGATATTTTTGGAAAATTGGATTTCTTTGATTCTGAAGATAAGATTGTTGGTTTATCTGTTGATGCTATTTCTAAAGGTGTTGCAGTAGGATTTGGTAGCTTGCTTTTATCTTCGGTAGCTTTTAGTGTTTGGAATTATATCAACATTCAAAAAATAAAAAATGATAAGCAGATTGTTGATGCCTCATTAAATGATTTTAATTTAAAGTTAGATCAGACTATTGTTGATCGGCTGCCAGAGATAGCTTTAAAAATATCTCTTCCTGTTGAAAAAGATTTTTTTATTGCTAATTCCTTGTATAAACCAGATACAAAGATTACAATGAAAGCAACAAGAACACTTGTATCTTATAATGTTGGAATGACGATTCAACGATTAAATAGAATTACTATTGAAAATCCGAATATTGTTCCTCTTGATGCATTAAAATATGTAATTATTCCTAAAGATAAATTACTAACAGGTGTAACTTTTGATGGATTGAATTCAACTGGAGAAATTTCTAAATTTTATGTCCGCTACTCATATCAAAATACTGTCAGCAATCTTCTTCCTTTTATTTCTGGCTAGTATTTATCCAGCAATATCTTTTAATAATTCTCTAAAAACAGCCCAAGCAGAGTTAGATGCATCTAACTCTGCTATTTCAATCGTTCAGGAAAAAATTAATTTAATTGAAAAAGAAATACCACATAAACATGGTAGTCGTAAAATCGAAGAAGAAATAGCTGAACTTTCAGAATTTGTTGTTTTAGCTAAAACAAATTATCTTGTTATTTTTGAAAATTTAAATACTCAAGGTGATTCTGTGGGTCTAAATGAAAATGGTGTTCAAATACAGACTATGATTAAGCCTGTAACTAACAGTCAATCATCAAAAATGATTCCAATATCAGTAAAAGGTAGTTATGCTGATTATGATTTATTTAGAAAATTTTTATATGATTTTACACATAAAATGAGTATTAGTATTGTGTCTTTAACTATTAACGAAATGTCTTTTTCAATGGAATTCGAAGTTTATGGTAAATAAATCTTTATCTAATAGGAACTTAATTCCTTTAGGGCAACGTCTTTTTGATAAGAAAATAATAACTAAATCGCAGTTAGACGAAGCATTGCATTTACAATCAAGTAGCCATGCGATGCTGGGTCAAATTTTACTTAAAAAATCATTTGTGACTCAAGATATTCTTGATAAAGAAATGATGTTTGACATAGAGATTGAAGATATTTTAGTTCGTTTAGGTGTAAAAACACACCACATACATTCTGCTCTTGATCGTCAGCGTGAGACTGGCGAAAGTATCACTGATATTATGCAGGATTTAGGTTTTTTATCTATTGAAGCTTCAGCTAAAGCTTTGGCTTTATCAAAAGGTTTAGATTATTTTCCACCTGAAGAAGAGGATAATTGTAATTTCTCTTTTATTAATGATTTGAATTTATCACTTAATTCATTTTTGGGTTATGCTCCTGTTGCATATGATAAAAACAAAAATGAATTAAGTATTATAATTACTTCAACCAATAACATAAATGTTGTATCTAACGGATATCGTGATTATAAAACAAAATTATTAATTGCTTCTTCAAGAACAGCATCTTCAATTTATCGTAAATTTTTTTCAAAATCTGACATTTTATTTGAAGACGCTTTAGCTGTTTATAAAAGAGCATCAAATAGCAATTTAGTATTAGATAATCCAGATATTCTTGCGAATGTTGTATCAAGCATTCTTCGTCATGCAGCATATATTGGTGCATCAGATATTCATTTGCATTGTACAACAGTAGTAGGATTAATTAAGTTAACAGTAGATGGTGTATCTAAAATACATAAATCAATTTCTAAAGATTTGTTTGATAAAATTATTAATAAATTTTTAACTGTAACGAATGTTAAACGCGAAGAAGTTTTAAAAGAAATGAAAGAAGGACAGGCGGATGCTTCTTCATTTTTTAAAGCTGGAGATGATTTGTCTTCCCGTTATGGATTTAGACTTGAATTTGGTAATAGTGTTAATGGATTAACTTGTGTTATTCGTTTATTGGATAAACAAAGCTCTGCTTCTGATTTTAATCGTCTAGGTTTTAATGAACACACAATGAAGTTGGCTAAAAAATACATTAATAGTAGTCATGGACTATTTTTAATTACAGGACCAACCGGATCAGGTAAAACGACAACATTATATGCGATGTTAAAAGAAATTGATCCTGAACAAATTTCAATTCAGTCTATTGAAAATCCTGCGGAATATAAACATGGTTTATGGATGCAATATCAAGTTAATGCAAATGAATCTGGGAAAGAAGGAAAAGCATCAGCTTCGTTCTTAAAAGGGCTGTTACGTAATGCGCCAAAAGTAATTTTAATGGGTGAAACTCGTGATGGCGAAACTGCACGAGTTGTTTTTGATGCTTCTAATACTGGTCACTTAGTATTCTCAACATTGCATACAAACGATGCTCCATCCGCTCTGCAACGATTATTTAAAATGGGTGTATCCAAAGAAGATGTAGCTGAAAATTTATTAGGTATTTTTGCACAACGTTTGGTTCGTCAACTTTGTGTCAATTGCAAAGTCCCAGATACTCGTGATGAAACTCGTGAAATTGTTAGCTCAATTACAGAAAATATAGGGACATTATATAAAGCATCTGACTCAGGATGCCCTAATTGTCGTCATACCGGTTACAGAGGACGAAAAATGATTCATGAAGTTCTTGATACCGCTAATGACGAAATTAGGGAAATGATTGAAACAGGTTCATCTATATCAGCAATAAGAAACAAAGGAATTTTACCTGGTCATTCAATGTGGGAATGTGGTTTAAAATATATTTCACAAGGGTCGATTTCATTGGAAGAATTACATCGTGTTATTAACAATGCAGGTTAAATTAGCAGGTTAAATTAAATGAAACTCGGTTACGATTATTTCGCTAAAAGCAATAATGGTTCAATTATTTCAGGTATTACTTACGGAGAAAATGAAGAAGCTGTTTGGTTTAAATTAAAATCAACAGGTTTAGTTCCAAAAGAGGTTACATTTAATCTTGGAGCGACAATTAATAATTTGTTTAGCTCTGGTGAGTTTAACGGCAAGGATTTATCTCGTTTTTATCGTACATTGGCTAAGCGTATTGAAAATGGACGTTCAATAGGCGAGGGGCTCGATGCTGCTATTGAATTTATCTCTGACGAAAAACTTAAGCAAGCAATTGTTTTAATGCGAGTTTATATTGATGAAATGGAATTATGGGAGTCAATGAAAAATTCTGGATTTCCATCTCGCGACACATCCATGTTAAAAGCAACAAGAAATTCAGGGAAAACTACCGATACATTAATGATTATGTCTGAATCAATTAACCGTCAAACTTTAATGAAATCGTCATTAAACAAAGTTTTGGTTATGCCATACATGATTTTAACTTTTATGTATTTTTCATTATTTGGATTAACTGTTTTTGTTGCACCAAAAATGAAAAAAGCTATTGAGCAAATTCCAAATGCACATATTAGTAATTTTGTTGCAACCTACTATGGTTTGGCAGATATGGCTTATTCAAATTTAATGATTTCCTGTTTTATTTGGGGTGCATTGGGGGTTTCTGTTATTTTATTTTTGCGTTCAAATTTTCTTAAAAAAATATTAAATCACATTAACACAGTGAAGCAAATATCTCAGCGTGGCGATATGGCTAATTTATGGTCATCATTTGCCATGATGTATGATGCAGGAGAAAATTCTGAAGATGCTTGTCGATTATTAATTGATGCTGCTGTAAGAGAAGATTCTAAAATTGGTTTTAGACAAATGGCAAAAAACATTCAAGCTGGATTATCTATTATTGATGCTGTAAAAAGATCAAGCTTTCCAAAATTTGTAATTATGGGAGTAGCTTCAGCAGATTCATCGGGAAACCTTATATCCGGTATTTTTGACATGACTAATTCGTTATATCAAGATGTTGAAGATTATTCTGAAAAATTAAATTCGATTATTAAAATAATCATGCCTCTCGCTTTAGCATTCATGGTGATGGGATTCTTTTTCTTAACTTATTATCCAATGATGTCAACAATCATGTCTAATTTGTAAATAAAACTATTAATATAATTATATATAATTAAATAAGATAATTTTGTAAAATTTGTTTGTTTTTTTAAAAAAAGTGTGTTTTAATGCCTAGGTAGTTCAAATTTTTCAATTTCAAAAAGGATATAAAAATGAAGCAAATGAATTTAAAGCAAAAGGGTAAACAAGGCGGTTTTACTTTGGTTGAATTGATGGTAGGTATTATTATCCTTTCAATTTTGGGTGCGGTGTTCTTCGTTACTACTAACACTGACAAATCTAAAGCTACCGCTTTGTTTGCCAATGTAACAAAAGGGGGTTCTGCTCTTCAATTATCGAAAGCTGACTTACCATGTTACCCAAAGCGAATGGATGTTCTTAATTTAAAAGCTCAAGCATTGGCAGCCAATATGTTCTGTGGCGTTGACTCAACTACTGTTTGGCGTGGTCCTTATTTGACCGGTGCTGCATTTGACGCTGCGGGTAACCTGGACTTCGGCGCTCTTGTTCCAACATCTGTTGGGACTATTTCTACAGCTCCTAATGCTGCGAATGGTACGAATGATTGGTTCATTACTATCTCTAAGCTGCCGTCAACTATTGAAAATGAATTGATGGCAGCCTGTGGTGCTGTTAAGTGTATTTCTACTGCTCCAGTTGCTCCTGCTACAACATGGACTGTCAAGTACAAGTTTGACGAAACTCGTTAATCTTATCGTTACTATGTAAAATAGTAATACAAAAAACCGCTTTTGCGGTTTTTTGTATTTTAGTTATGATATAATTTATTAAATACTTAACTTAAAATTTAAAATTATGTTTAAACGACAATCAGGATTTGCACTAGGTGCTTATCTTACTTTTATGGCAACAGCTATATCTTTAATATTCTTAAGTTATATTATCAATAAATTCTTTATAAATTCCATCTCATGGACTTTTAATGTTTTTTCTAGCGCTAAGTTGCATCAACAATACAATAAGTGTAACCGATGAAAACTGAAGTATGATGCTTAAAATGATTAAAATTAAATTAGATGCCCAACC
>JAVHRJ010000627.1:0-1555 GCA_036171595.1 Bacteroidales bacterium | reverse complement strand
TAACAAATTGCACATTTTTAGTTTTAAATGGCGAACCAATAAATGAACCAATAGTATCGCATGGGCCATTTTTAATGAACACAAACGACGAAATTCAGCAAGCTATAGACGATTATTATTCTGGAAAATTTGGCACCCTTGAAGATTAAAAACTATTAGAATTTTTTGTAAAAATTTTTAAAAACTCATCCTTTTTTCTAAACGAAATATCAATCCATTTATCGTTTGACATTAACACTCGATTCCCATCTGTTCGCGAATATTTTTTAACAAAGTTCAAATTAATTAACCACGATTTATGGCACCTAAAAAAATTTAATGGCGATAATAGTTCCTCAAACTCTTTTAAATTTTTTGTTGATAAAAACAAATCTCCATTAACTGTAATAACTTTAGTATAATTTAAATCGGCTTCACAATATTGAATTTCTGATGTATTTAAAAAAGTATAGCCATCAGAACTTGGAATTGCAATTTTTGAAAAATTTTGTCCTTTGTTATTAATGTTTTCAATTAACGTTTCAATTTTTTTCTGATTAATTGGTTTCCCCTTAATTTTTTCAAATTTTTCAATTGAATTAATTAATTCACGATAATCTATCGGTTTTAAAAGATATTCAATACACGATGATTTTATTGCCCTTAGTGCATATTGTTCGTGAGCAGTTGTAAATATAACTTCAAAATTGGGCAATGGAAATAATTCAAACAAATCGAACCCTAATTCGTTATGCATTTCTACATCTAAAAAAACAAGTTCTGGATTATATTTTATAATTGCTGTTTCAGCTTCTTTAACGCTTTTGCAAGTAGATAGAACTTCCACATTTTCGCAAAACTTATTTAATAAACCTTTAAGAGTTTTTAAATTAGAATCATCATCGTCAATTAGTATTGTTCTTATCATTGTTATAAAATTTCTATAAACGGAATTATTATTTCAACTTTTGTACCTATTGTTTTATTTTCAAATGAAATGTCAGCTATTTTAAAGTTTTGTATTGATTGTAAAAAATATTTTTCGTTCAATTTCATAAGCCTATTTTGAGTAATTTCAGTTCCTTTTGATTTATGAATACTACTAGTATTTTTATTCTTTAAAGATATAATTAACCCAACGCCATCATCGGTTATAGAAATTTTAAGTATTTCTTTCTCGAATAATTTGTCCTTTGTTATTTCCAAAATTATTTTACCATTCCCGTCTTTTGGAATAATTCCATGTTTTACAGCATTTTCGATAAATGGTTGAATTAGCATTGGCAATATTCCAGTATTTTCAATATCAACAGTTTTATCTATAATAACATTAAACTCAAATTTATTATCACATCTTAACTTTTCGAATCGCACATATTGTTGTAAATATTCTATTTCATCTTGAATTGAAATAAATTCTTTATCAGAAAAATTTAATGTTGAGCGAATTAATTTTGACAAATCGCTTATATATTCTAGTGCAAGTGAGGTTTTCTTTTCTATAACAAATCGCTGAACAGAATTTATTGCATTAAAAATAAAATGCGGATTCATTTGTGCTTTGTACATTGCAATT
>JAVHRJ010000626.1:0-1556 GCA_036171595.1 Bacteroidales bacterium | reverse complement strand
TGCGGTAATAAGAAATTAATTTATTATTATTATGAATTGTGAAAGTAGTTGCTAATTTAAAATAATATATACCCTGTTTACGGTATATGCTGGTATATAGATTTATTTATCTTTAATATAAAGCAAGAATTTATAATATAACTGTTTATTAACCCTTCTGAACTCATGAAAATCTCTCTATTTATATTTATTATAGCTATAATGCCAATTATGGGTAAAGGGCAAAAACAAGCTTGCCCAGAATTCTCCCCTTGGGAGAAATTGATGAAAAAGGAAAATTATGAAGAGGCGATCAGAATAGCTAGGTTAGTTTACGATTACAAAACACCTGATTCTTGGGAAAAAAAAGATGTTAGGATTCACCATGATTATCATGATCTATTTAATAGAAATAAAAACTATTTATGTGCTAGGTTTTATATGGGAGAACCTTATCGTATTATGGGTAATTTGAGAAAGGCAGTTGAAATATTTTCAAATGATTATCGGGATGAGTATGCTGGTGATGAAGGGTTCATGCTGCATAAATTTATTCACTATAGCATAGAATTAGGAGAAAAGGAATTAGCCCTGGGAAATTTAGACTTAGCATTAGCCCCTCTTGAATGGGCAGCTAAAGTTGGGCCATTAAAAATTGGTGAGTGCACTGGTTACCCCATTGAACAATCTAAAATTACCCATTCCTATGCGTTAGCAGAATTAATTGGAGATGTTTGGTTAAAAAAAGAAAAATATGAAACTGCTTTAAAATACTATGAAGCTTTTGATACAAGTAAGTATAGCAGTCAAATAAGTACAAAAATAAATACTGCCAAATCTTCATTGGTAATTGTTAAAACGAATATTACTGAAATTGAAAATCAAGCTAAACTTCAGAGTCAAAAAGATGAAACTACTTTGCCAGTTAAATTTAATACTGCAAATAAGCGAACTGCAGGTTTAGTAGCTACAGGAAATATTAGTATCAAAATTAATAATGCAAATGAACCACTTACTCAAAAACAAAAAGTACAATGGGAAAATAACGATCTAGCTTTTAGTTTAACTGGCGAAGAACTATATTTTAAAAATTATATCGATAGTGTTTACCATCTATGGGATGTTAAAAAAAAGGTTAAGCTTGCGGAGATTCCTTTTGCAGATATTGAAAAAACCAGCAAAGGCAGAGCAATTTTAGCTACTTATTTTCCTCTATATACTTATTCGCCACCTGTTAATGGAATTATGGAAAAATGGATTTCAGCAGAAATGAAGTTAAGTATCACCAACCAAGAGCAATTTGCTATTAAAAATGAAAAGGGTGAGCAAATTCACCGCTTTTTACTACCTAGAGAAGTGGATAGTTTTTGGATTAATAAAGTGGATATTAAGGCTTATTATTATGTTGCACTTAATAAATTATTCATTTTTAAATTAGAAGAAAATAAAAAGAAAGAATTTGAAAGTTCAATAGGGGTATACGTTTATGATTTAAATAAAAAACAAGTAAATAACTTATATAAAAAACTAACGTTCTATCCTAATGCTGCCAAGTGGCTTTTTTGCAATAATAAATT
>JAVHRJ010000625.1:4088-8020 GCA_036171595.1 Bacteroidales bacterium | reverse complement strand
CAACAGGGTAAACACCTGCAAGCACTCTGGTTAATGTAGATTTACCCGAACCATTCCGACCAATTAATCCAAAGCATTCCCCCCTTTTAATTTCAAGATTCATCATTTTAAGAGCAGCTATTTCTTTGCCCTTGGGAGCATCAAAAAGATTAAACAATCTTTTTTTTACCGTATTATAACTGTCTTCGGTAATGTAAAATGTTTTACTAATATTTCTGGCAACTATTGCAACTTCATCCTTCTTTGATTCCATAGATTTACAATTTTTCAGCAGCTTTAGAGCCTAATTTATTTAACAGATAGATTCCAATCAGTAAGAAAAAAATGGAATAAACAAAACTCCACAAAAACAAGCCCCATTCAGGCAATCTGTTTTGTAAGATGACGTATTTTGCATTGATAATCATTCCTGCAATTGGATTGATGTAATCAAGACCCGGTAATGAGGACTTAAATTTATCAAGATTAAACAGGATAGGGGATAACCAAAACCCAAACCCGACTAAAATTCCCCAGATTTGTTGAATATCTTTTGCTATGATAAACAAATTGCTGTTAATAAGCGAAAAAGCAAGTGACAAAATTGTTAAATTTAATAGGATTGGGAATATAAAAATCACATGCCAGGAAATATATGTTCCACTATCAAATATCATGTGATAAATAATAAACATAATAAAATTAAATGTTAATCCTATCAAATTGCTAACAATAACAGAAAAATAAATTTCCAGTTTATTCATATTCGTGAATGAATATAAATATTTTTTTGTGGCTAAAATATGGATTGTGCCTGACGTACATTCTACAAAAAAATTCCATAAAATAAGTCCAAGAAAAAGTGTAGAAACAAAATTTGGGTTACCTTGTTTCAATATTACTTCAAAGGCGATATAGTATATACAAATTTCAGAAACAGGTTTAATAAATGCCCAAATTAATCCAAGCATATTTTCGTAGTACCGGAGTTTAAACTCAATTTTAGAAAGCAACCACAAGCGCTCCAGTTTATTTGAAAGTCCGAACCAATTTTGTACTATTTTAATAATCATGTTTTATTGTACGATATTTATTTTTTTGCAAAAGTAGTTTTTTTTATGAAAAGTATTAGCTTTCGTAGGACTTTTTTCCTTTTCAACATACTGATAATATACTGTTTTGTTCTGCTATTTAAAAAGCTAAAGCCATTAAGGTGATCGTGTAAAGTTGGGTTGTCATAAGAGATTGCAGATCCATTCGCATTTATGATATGTATAATTTCGTTTGAGAAATTTCTGATGAAATCAATGTGCTTATCTGCTATTATTTTATAGAGATAAAGTTGTTTTTCAGTGGTAAAAGCTCTTGCCATTGAATTTTTTCTTACCCTGTAATTCCACAAGGGTTCGGGTAATGCCACACCTTGATATTTGTTTTTTACCAAATGAATCACGCTCTCGTAGTCTTCCATTCCATAAATCATTTCCCGATCGTTTAATCCTGATTTTAAAAAGGCTTCTTTTTTATATACCAGTGCACTGCTATTTATTACATTGTGGACTAACAAATAAGGTGGTTCAGGATTAAATGTTGGCCAGTATCCTTTGCCTTCACCAAAATAGTTTGCCCAGCAACCCACAAAAAACACATTGTCTTTCATGGATAATATGTTTATTGCTTTTTCATAATAGGTTGGTTCAACGGTATCGTCGGGGTCGAGAAAAGCTAAAAAATCACCGGTTGCATTTTGTGCTCCATCATTTCTGGCGCATGCTAAACCTTCATTTTTTTTATTTATTACTTTTAATTTGTATTTTTTTTCAAGCTCATTTATTGCATCATTACTTTGTGCCTCGGTGCTTCCATCGTTAACCAAAATTATTTCAATATTTTTGTGGGTTGAATTAACAATTGAGTTTAATGTTTCCTCAACATATTTTCCCATATTGTAGTATGGAATAACAACAGAAAGTAGTGATGTATTCTGTATATTGTCTTTGGCTTTTTTGCTAATTTTTACTGATTGAATTTCTTCTGCATTAATGATGGGTCTGATAAACGGATATTCGGAATACGTAATATCGGCATGAAGCAATATATTTAATAATTTAATTTTTTGTTCATATATAACATTGTATGAATAATTATTTAATATTTTATTATGTGCATTTTTTGAAAGATTAATTAGCTCTTCGTTTGAGAGTGAATTTAGCGTTTTTAGCTTATTGAAAAATGAATTTTGTTCATTGTAATCGAATATAAATCCATCGATTCCATCGTCAATAATTTCAGTTTGTCCGCCTTGTTTTGATGCAAGCACTATTTTCCCTTCTGCCATTGATTCAAGCACGGTATATGGTAGATTCTCAACAACACTTGGAATTAATATTGCATGTGCATTTTCGATATGTTTTTTTATGTTTTTGGGATGTATAGAACCTATTAATTGAAGTTGTTTTTTGCGTATTTCATTTTTATATTTTTGTTTAATAAAGTCAATCATATCAATCCCTTCAGGATGATATAAATGGTCACCTCCACCAATCATTATAAGGGTATAATCAAATTTTTGTACCCATAATTGTTTAAAAAACTCAATGAGTTCGAGGCATCCTTTTTGAGGAGTTAGTTTGCCCAAAAACACATATTTATTTTTTTCAAAATTGGTATAATTATAATTAAAAGTAACTTGATAAGGATTTTTTAATATGTGAATTGTTTTGTTTGAAATATCAAATCTTGATTGGATTTCAGCAACTAAATATTTGCTGGGTGAAATAAGCATATCTGCTGCACGAATACAAAATTTCTCCATTTCTCCAATCCAAAAATAGGGAAAACGATAATTGTTAATTTTGTTATATTCTGAATATAAAAACGATGGGGCATGCAGTGTTAAAATGATTTTAATATCTTTAAAAATCGAATACTGAAGATGTTTAAATTGAAGTAGATAATATGCAATTCCCATGTATTCCTGACTCTCAATTATGTCGGGCATTCCTTCAGTTTCAATAATTTTTTTTACGGTCTGTGCAAAAGCATAGCTTAAATTTGTTTCGTATCCTAAAAATGATGTCGTAAAATATTTGTTTGGATTAAAACGAAAAATCGTAAAGCTCGTATTTTGTTGCGAATTGCAACCTGTGTATATGCTTTCGGAGTTAGTTGACCGAGACTTGTTAAAAGTTATTTGTTGTTCTTCTTTCGATATGTTGCTAATGTCAAAACTTTGTGTAATGATGGTTACTTTATGACCATGAGAAACTAACATTCTTGTGGTTTCCATGCAATAAGTACTGATTCCACCTCCATATTGTGGAGGAAATTCTGAAGTTAGAAGAAAGTATATCACACAGGATTAATTTATTTAATTTTTTTTCAAATATTACGATGATTAATAGTCACTTTTTATTTTTTAAAAAGCTTATTTATGATAATTGATGCAATATTTTTCTTCTCATATTTTTCTTCAAAATATTGAATTTTACTTTCCAGCATATCTGTCTTTTTTTGCAGTAAAATATTTGTAGTATTGACTTGGTCAATGGTGTTGTTTTTTAAATTTATTTCTGAAGTTAAAAATACTTTATCTTTAGAAAGTTGTTGATTTAATTCTGACAAATTCTCATTATCTTTCAGGCACAATGTTTTTTCGTTTTCGATCTGTGCAATCATTTTTTCATTGCCTGCAAGTTCCGTTTTCAAAGAATGCAATGTGCTGTTGAAATCAATAATTGCAATGTTTTGTTCAGCAAGTTTTTTTTCTAAATTTTCTTTATCAAGGATGGTTTTGTTAATTAAATCTGTGTTGAATTTTAGTTGTGATACTAACAATGATTTATCGTTTATTAATTGCTGATTTATTGCAGTTAATTTTTCGATATCTTTCAGGTAAAATGTTTTTTCGTTTTCGATCTGTGCAATCATTTTTTCATTGCCTGCAAGTTCCG
>JAVHRJ010000625.1:3382-3988 GCA_036171595.1 Bacteroidales bacterium | reverse complement strand
CAATGTTTTGTTCAGCAAGTTTTTTTTCTAAATTTTCTTTATCAAGGATGGTTTTATTAATAATTTCGGCATTGAATTTAATTTCAGAAGCGAACAATGATTTATCATTTTCCAGATTAATTTTATCATTAGTAAGTTGCTGTATCAGTTGTTCGTTGATGTCTGTGTTTTTAGTATATAATAAATTTTCCTCCTTTAATTTATCAATCATCTCCTTATCAATTGCATTTTCGTTTAGAAGTTTTTTTTCGTTTTCTAATAAAACACGAATATCAGATTGTAGTTCGTTTAAATCGTATTCCGAAACAAATGATAATGGATTGTTTGAATTGTTTAGTAGTAGATCCAACTGATGTCTATCTGGCGAAGACAGTGTGATTACAATTACCAAATCAGTTGAAGACAACTCGCTAAAATTATTGTCCAAATTTAAAATTAATTGGGGATCGTTTGTTGTTGAAAGTTGTATAATTTTTTCATCAAAATACTCTTTGTTTTCAATCAACAGTATTCCTCTTTTATGTACTATTGAGCATTTATCCCATGTCCATAATAATTCATTAAAATGATTTTTTATTTCTATTTTATGAATATTTACAAAACCTA
>JAVHRJ010000625.1:0-3372 GCA_036171595.1 Bacteroidales bacterium | reverse complement strand
TTAATACATCAATATTGTTTATACCGCTTGGAAAATCAAACAATATGGTAGTTGGTATATTGCCTAAATCAACTATTTTAGTTAATGAGCTTTCTTCATTAAATTCTAATTTACTTGACGACCAAAACAATTGTACTAAAATTTTGTTTGTGGGTTCATCAATGGAATATGCAACATTATTGAGTTGTTTTTTTAAATCGTCAATTAATGAGTTTTTTTCTTGCATTAATTTTTCAGAAACATCAATAAGCAGGGAAGATGTCGAAGTCATAATTTCAGCATCAGAACAAATTGCAATTAGGTATAGCTTATTTTTACTGCTTTTATCATTAATTGGAATAAACCCATCAGGTGTAGATTCAAGGGTAAATTCATTGCATATATTTGTTTGGTCGTTCCAGATATAATTTGTTGTATAATTTTTCTGACCAAGAATGGAAAAATGATTAAAATAATTTTTCAGAAAATCTTCAAATTCATTTTCGTAAAACTCCTTAATATGATATGGATTTTTATAATTTGGTTGATCGCTATATGTAAGTTTATTTGGTGTTGAAACAATAAAAATTCCGCCAGGCTTGAGCAATCGTTTTACTTCGTTTAAAAAAAGTTTTTGTTCATCGGCATTAATGTGTTCAATTGTTTCGTACGAAATAATGATGTCGAATGAATTATTTTTTTTAATTGGGATATTGGTAACTGATCCAACAAAAAATTGCAGGTTGTTTTTCTGATAGTGATCTTTTGCAAAAGATATTGCTTCTTCACTGATGTCAACACCTACCACTTTTAATGCGTTGTTTGCTATATAATCCGATCCATACCCCTCGCCACAAGCGATGTCTAAAACCACTTTGTCTTTAACAAATGCTTGGGTAAACAAATATCTATGCCAATGCTCGTAGCTTATTTCCGAATAATTTAATGTTGAAATATATCGTTCTCCAGTAAATTGCATATTTAGATTTTAATTATTATCTGATTTAAAGTGGTCAAAAATAAATATAATTTCTTTCAATAAATAAAAAATATTATTTTCGCTCAAATAATCAAAATAAAAAGGCTCATGATAAAAGGAAATGTCGATTGGATTTCGCTTCATGCTATTGCGGGATGGGCGGTGTTTGTTCCAGATTCCAAAAAAAAATGTACTATTTCTGTCAGGCTGAATGGAAAAGAGATTAAAACAGCTAAGGCTGATATGGCCAGAGCTGATTTAAGCAGTTTAGGCATGGGAACACATGAATTTGCATTTTCCATCAAATTAAGTAAGAAACTTCAAATTGACGATCTCAAGAAAATTGAAATCTTTGCTTTGATGGACATGAATAAAAAGCCTCGTGCCGAATTCAGGCTTCCTATTAGTGCAACAGCTTTTAGGGCAAAGCAATCGGTCAAGCAATTAATCAATGTAGCGGTTATAGGACACAGTAATATAGATGCATTATACTATGCAGACAAAGGTACTTTCTTTAAAGAAAATTTCAATTATCAATTTTTCCAACTCAGAGACGATGGAAATGAAATTATTCAGCCAGGCACAAGAACATTAAGTGAGAAAGTTATTGATGAACTAAAATTATTTTTCAATCAATGTGAAAAAAAGTATATTATTGCTTTGCTTGGTGGTAATGAACACACGGTTATTGGAGCTGTAAATCATCCAAAAAAGTTTGATTTTTTTTATGAAAATCATGGCAATGTAGATGTTTCGGAAGGTGTGGAAATTATTCCGTTCACAATGATGAAAGAATTTATGTCGCTCGAACCCATTCGGAAATATTACACGATTAAACAGATACGAGAACTTTTTAATATACCGGTTATTGTGCTACAACAACCACCAATATTCAGAAATGAGTACGTTCAAAAATATCCGGGTGAATTTCAAGAGATGCTTGAACTTTATGGTTCAGCCCCAGAATCATTACGAAAAAAACTATGGCATTTGCAAACTGAAATCATGCAATCACTTTGTAAAGCAGATGGACTCGATTATCTCACAATTCCAGATGAGACAATGGACGAGGAAGGCTTTATTGTTAAAGCAGCATATGGTAACAACTGTACACACGGAAACGCTTGGTATGGTGCTAAATTTTTGAAAAAATTTGAGAATTTAATATTGACAAAATATGAAAAATCATCCCTATCGTAATTTACCTGATTCTTCGTTTTGGAAACGTTCGCTGGCAAATGTTGCAATAGCAGATGTTGATCCGGTTGTGAAAGATGAATTGCACATTCTTAAAACTGATAAAATTGCAACTGCGGGAAGCTGTTTTGCACAACATATTTCACACTACTTAAGCAAAAGTGGATATACATATTTTGTTACTGAAAATAGGCATCCTATTATTCCTGAGCATTTGGCTGCCAAATATAATTATGGAACATTCACCGCCAGATATGGAAATTTATATACTACAAAACAACTGCTTCAGCTATATAAACGAGTTTATCACACGTTTACTCCAAAAGAAAATTTCTGGAAATCATTAGATGGAAACTATTTTATAGACCCTTTCAGACCTCAGATTCAACCTAATGGATTTCATACTTTACAAGAATTAGAATTAGACCGAAAGCAACATTTTTTGAACGTGCGAAAAGCATTTGAAAATTTAGACTATTTTGTTTATACTTTGGGCTTAACAGAGGCATGGGTTTCAAACGAAGATGGAGCGGTTTATCCCATCTGCCCGGGTGTTGCAGGTGGAACATTTGATGAATCGAAATATAGTTTTAAAAATTTTACTGTTGAAGAAGTAACTAATGACATGCTTGAGTTTATTGATTTGCTGCGATCGGTTAACCCTAAAGCAAAGCTTATTATCACAGTATCTCCTGTTCCATTAATTGCAACATATGAAAAAAAACATGTATTGGTATCTACAACCTATTCTAAATCTGTTTTAATTGTCAGTTGCGAACAAATTGCTAAATCTAGAAAAAATGTAACTTATTTTCCCTCATTTGAAATCATTACCGGAAATTATACCAAAGGAAAATATTTTGGAGCAGATCTTCGGTCGGTAACAGAAGAAGGAGTGAATCATGTAATGAAATTATTCATGAAACATTACACCGATTTTGACGCAACAGAGAAAGTGGCAGATGTGGTTACACAAACAAAAGACACATATATTCAAGAAATGGAGAAAATTGTTGAGGTTATGTGCGATGAAGAAATACTGGATAATAAAAATGAAGGAAAATAATTCACTAAACAAACTGTTTGGGCAATATTCAGAATGCTAGTCAGGTGCTTTTTACAATTTAAAAAAATATATTTATTTGTTTAATTTATTAATATTAGAAATTATGCTAAAAGGAAATGTTGATTTAATTTCAATAAATAAAATAACCGGT
>JAVHRJ010000624.1:0-8063 GCA_036171595.1 Bacteroidales bacterium | reverse complement strand
GATGAAAGAGGGGGAACTATTGATTTGGCTATGGTTATTTTTTCTACCAATATGCCGTTTCTAACGGAACGAAAAAAAAATCAACCCTTAATTCGCATAAATAATAATCCTATAACTTGTGGTGAGCCTTTCGGCATTTCGACTTCGCTCACTGCAACGCTTCGCTCAGGATAAACTTAGTCGAACCATCATTAAATCCTAAAAATCATAACTTGTTCCGATTGAGCGGAAGTTCAGACAATAAACAATAAAACAATAAAATCGCTAAAATGCTAAATTTTATTTCATTGAATCTCAAACATTTGAATAAATCGTACATTAACATTCTTTTGTTAATAAAAATAAAATATCAAGAAATAACGTTAATACAACATAACTACTTTAGCAAGTTATTAAACTTATATTTATATGATATTTTTGCAAATTGTTACAGGAACGGGTGCAGCTCATGATACAGTTGCCAATACAGTGTCACAAATTTCTACTGCAACAACTGCTGCTCCGCCGGTTGTTGATTCGCTATCACTTTTTGACCTTGTGATGAAAGGTGGATGGGTAATGGTTCCAATTTTTATTCTTTCATTTTTAGCTGTTTTTATTTTCCTCGAAAGGTTGGTTGTAATAATTAAAGCACGTAGGGAAGATAATAATTTTATGAATAAAATTAAAGAATATATTCTTGAAATGAAAATTGATAATGCAAAAACATTCTGCCAAACAACAAACACACCGGTATCAAGAATGATTGAAAAAGGGTTAGCCAGAATTGGAAAGCCAATTTCCGAAATAGAAAGAAACATGGAATCAGTTGGGAAATTCGAGATTTCAAAATTAGAAAAAAATCTGAAAATTCTGGGTATTATTGCAAGTATTGCACCTATGCTTGGATTTATCGGAACTATTATGGGAGTAATTAAAATATTCTATAATATTTCACTTCAGGGAAGCTTGGAAATTGGTGTTATTTCCGGTGGTCTTTACGAAAAAATGATAACCAGCGCATCTGGACTTATAGTTGGTGTTTTAGCGTATGTTGGATATCATTATCTTAATATTTTGTTAGATAAAGTTATTTTTAAGATGGAAGACCATGCAATAGAATTTATGGATATTTTACAAAAAGAAGTTTAATATGAACCTTAAAAACAGACGTACAGGTTACACAGCCGAAGTTTACACCGGCTCACTGAACGATATAATGTTCTTTCTTTTGTTATTTTTTCTGATTGTTTCTACACTTGCCAATCCATCTATTATTAAATTATTATTACCCAAAGCAACAGCAAGCACAACTGTAAATAAAATTCAAATAACACTCTCAGTTGATAAGAATAAAAGATATTATTTGAATAATAAAGAAGTGCCTTTAGAAAAACTCGAATCTGAAATCAGAAAGGCAACTGTTAATGTTGAAAACCCGACAATTGTGTTGCGTTTCGACAGTAGTCTTTCAGTGCAGGATTTAGTTGATGTACTTCAGATAGGAACTAAAATTCAAATAAAAATGGTTTTAGCAACAAAGCATGCTCATAATTGATTTATGGTAAATGAAAAAGAACATACCGAAGTTTGGCTTTCTGCAATATTAACTATTGTTACTCATGCTCTATTGGTTTTATTAATGCTATTTTACATTATTAAAACACCCAACCCACCCTATCGCGATAATGGTGGACCAGGAATGGAAGTAAACCTTGGTTTTTCTGAAAATGGAATGGGTGATATACAGCCGGAAACTTATAATTCAAACCCTAACCCCTATAATAAAGAGCATAATGCAATAAAAAACGAGCAGGCAAATGAGGATAATGTTTTAACTCAAAATTCTGAAGATGCAATTTCCATAAAAACTAACCCAAAAAATAAAAACCATCCGGTTAATAATAACAATACAACCCAACCTCAGATTAACGAACCCAGCGTAAATCCGCTTGCATTATATAAAGAAAACCCGGGCGGTAGCGAAGGAGAAACAGGAAAGCCCGGCGACCAGGGCAATCCGAATGGAGACCCTAATGCCAAGAATCATTATGGCGACCACGGAACTGGTGACAGACCCGGTAATGGTGGAAACTTTTATAATCTGGGAAACAGAAAAATGGTTGGAATACTTCCCAAACCCAATTACCCGGGAAATGAACAAGGAAAAGTTGTGGTAGAAATTTTTGTTGATAGAAGTGGAATAGTTACAAAAGCAACCTCCGGCGTTAAAGGTTCTACCTTATTGTCAAAAAAATACTTAGATGCTGCGTACAATGCCGCATTTAAAGCCAAGTTTGACCCAAACCCCGATGCAACTGAGCTTCAAAGAGGTACAATTACCTATAATTTTATGTTTCAGTAAATCGTCATTCTAAAACATACGAATCGTCATGTTGAGGTTCTCGAAACATGACTTATTTATCATTCTTCCTGCAAAAATCTTTACAATTTGTTTCTCCTTAATTATTTTGTACATTTGGTACTTTGTTAAGAGGACTTCTAAAAATACTCAAATCGTCATGCTGAATTTATTTCAGCATCTCACAATCGAAGGTCTGCCTTCAATATGAGATGGCGGGTCAAGCCCGACATGACGCAATTTATTAATTTTTAGAACCCACCTTAAATTAATTTTTGTAAATATTTAATACTTCACAAATACTACTAAATGGCTAACGTGATTATTTATTTCACAGATAAATGTTTTATAAATAGTGGCTATTTATTATGTGTTTGACAGAAAAAATTGAAATTATTTTTAATTTAATTTTATAAAAACAAATAGTTATGGAAAAATTCTCATTTTACGAAATTCTTTCTTTTTTGATACCCGGGTTTATTTTAGTTACAATAATCTTGTTGTATCAGCAACTTGTTTTTGGGTGCCATCCGCTGATTAGTATCGAAGGTAAATTTGGAGAAAATATTTTATTAATATGTTTATCTTTATTTGCAGGAGTGCTTGTCCATGTATTTACTTTTGGTTTATTGAAAAAAATTAAATGGGTTAAAAATATTATCATGCCAACTGTGCAGAAAATTTCTGTACAAAATGAATTTATTCAAAAAATAATTCCTTTTTTAAATGCAGAATATATCCGGCTGAGAAAGCATGACGAAAAACCCGTAAATAAAGAAGAAGCAGAAGAAAATCTGTTCGATTTTGCATATTACTATTTAGAAGTAAATAATAAAATTGCACCGGCAAAAAATTTTCAAAGTTTGTATTTTTGGTTTAGAAATATGTTTGTTATTTCATTATTTCTAATTCCAATATCAATAGCTATTATGGTAATAACACTTTGCAGTTGTTACACATATGAACAAAGAGAAAGTGCAATATGGGTATTAATAATTAACTTAATCATGCTTTTTATAATTATACCAACAGCACGTTGGTTAAGGGAAAAGTATATTGATAAAATTTTATGGAGCTATTATGTTGAAAGAATTCATCAGAACGAAAATAAAAATTAACATTTAAAATTTAATATTATGGAAAATTTAAAAAATTTATTAATTGAAAAATCCAAGGCTAATCTCAAAAATTATAAACCTAAAAATGAAGAAAAAATAACCACATTTGCAGAAAGTGAGGAATTAAGGAAGTTGGATTGTAAAGAAAAAAATAATTCAATTTCTGAGATGGAAAACAATAGGTTAAAAGAATTAAAAAAAAGAGATAAGTATCCTTTAAGACCTCATAATGTTCTTTTAGCAATGGCTTTTAATATTGCACAGCAAACTTGGGATAATGTTTATAAAAACAAAAATGAAAAAGGTATAACCGAAAGTAATAAAATGGCTATAAATTATTTGCTCGGTAAACAAAAAAAAGAATATCTCGGTCAAGAGCAGGTTGATTATGATAAAAATTATAATGAACTATTAAATAATCTACCTATAATTAATGCAGTATTTGATAAAATCAGAAATTACTATTCACATGTTTTTCACGAACCATCTCCAATTTTTTTTAAAGACGAATTGGGGATAAATACAATTGAAAAAAATAATTATATAAATTCTGAAAAATGGACAATTGCTCGTAATTTCTTTCAGAATCTATTTGACATGAATAAGAATAAGTACATGAATAAGCTGAATACAAAACATGAAAAAGAAAATATTAAAACAGAAGAAAAAGAAAGACTTCAAAAAGTAATTCAAAAAATAAAGTACATTGAATTATTTAAAGAAAATCTTTTAACATCAGAAGGCGCTTTGTTTATTGCTTGTATTTTTATGAAAAAAAGCGATGCCAATTTCATAGTGCAAAAATGGACTGGAATAAAAAAATCTGAAGACGTTTTCAAAGAAGTTCAGAATTTTTTCAAAGAATATTCGGTCAGAGATGCCGAAAGCATTACATCCGATTTGAGACCATTAATTGAATTTAGAAATATCTTATCATATTTAAGAGCAATACCATATAACGATAATCCGCAGCTTGAACTGATTTACCAGTGGATTTACAATTATAATAAAAAAGTTCAAGATAAAATTACCGAAAAAGAAATTGAAAGATTTAATTTAACATTTAAGGAAAAAAAAGGAAAAAAAGATGATGACATAATTCATATAAATCAGGAAATTGAATATTTAAGAAAGAAAATATTACCAATCCGAAAATCAAAAAAAACTATTGATTGGCTGATGCTTTTCCTTGAACAAAAAGGGCAGTTTAAAAATGATTGGAAAATTGCATGCTATAAAAATGAAGACGATGCAAAAGAAAAAGAAGAATATTTTGAAACGGAATTAAAAAACTCACAAAACAATACACCCGAACAGAAAAAAATTCAAAAAGAATTGAACCAATACAAAAAAAGAAATTTCGTTTTTCGTAAACCAGAGCCAAATAACATAACAAAAAATTATTACGAAACTATGAATAATGCAATTCTTGAAATTCCAATAAATAATACACCCGTAATTGTTCAGGTTTCAGAGGAAGTATTGATTAAATGGGCTGCAATTATTTTGATTAATGAAAATAATGTTGTTAAGGACAATAATATAAACCAATACATCGAAAGCTACATCAAAGAATTTATAAAAACAATTTCGTCAGATGTCAGCGAAATAAATAAGGACAGTAATAATTTATTAATAAATTTTGGTGTTAAACTCAGAGACGCAATACCCGAAAGCATTTTAAAAAACATATCCTCTGAAGATTACGAAGCCGATTGGAAAAACAAACTTTCAAATAGTCTTGTAATAGAAAAAATAAAAGATAGGCTAAAAGAAATAACCGATTTTGTCGAAGAAAACAAAAACATTGAATTTCCATGGAAACATAATTCAAGAGATAAAATCAATTACATTATTAATTACATTAATTTCTGTAATTATCAGAAAGGAATTGAAGAAGGATTAATTGAAAATGTAGATTTGGCAAAAAAAGGGCTTGCACTTTACGAACATAAAACCGCTTATCAATATATACGATTTTTTGGCAGAGAAAAAGAAACCGACTCTTTCAAGAAATTCTTTGAGAATGATAAATTTAAGGATTTACAGCCATTAATAGAAAAATCGGCAAGGCTCGAAAATCTTTTTTCAAATTCAATGTCTGAATATATCCACAAGTTAAATAAAATGACTGAAATAGCCGAAAAAGCTAATAAAGACACGATTTTTAAATTAGCCACTTTATTTAACGTAAAGATTGAAGGAGTAAAAAAACCAAGCATTAAAACTGATGTCCAAAATCAAATAAAACACTCTTGGGTTAAAAATCTTTCATTGCCATATAGTTTGTTAGATAAATTTATTTTAAATGGAAAACCTGAAAACAATCTGCTTAAAGTAATTATAAGCAAACTGAAATCGGAGCATACAGGTAACAAAGACTTTATCATTAAACATATATTGACAAAGCCCGAAGTAAACGATAAAATTATTTTTAGAATATCAAAAAAACATGAAAATGTAAAATTCTTACCGGTAGTCGTTCATAAAAAGCTTACAGAAATTGAATTAGAAGAAACAATCTTGTGGCAAATAGCAAAAAGTTTTTGGTCAAACAGCAATTCGCAAAATACAAATTTTAATCCAAATGATTTCAAGTGCAATGTTATATATGAGAAAGGATATTTTGAAGCTACAAGCATCAATTCTTTCAATAAGGTATTAGACAAATTTGTAGATATTAAATTACTCAAAGAAAAAGAAGGAATAAAATTAAATACAGAATACTTTTTAAGAATTAGTGCAAGAAAAATAGATGATGAATTTCTATATTACGAAAGAGATTATATATTTGATTACCTAATCAATAAATTTCAATTAACATTTGAAAAAATAGATAAAAAAGGAGTAAAGAAAGTTACAACAGCATTGATAAAGGAAAATATAATTGATTATGAAAATATCAGAAAATTTATTCAGAAAGAACTTGGCTGTAACCTTAACATTGCATATCTCATTTTAAGGCTTGAAAGAGAATTTATTGATAAAAACATCAATGATGTTAACTTCTTAAACAAAGCATTAAATAGATTACATAAAGAAAAAAATAAAGAAGGGAATGATGTTTATACAGAATTTTATATAGATTATGAACATATTCTGGATAAGCTATTACCACCTACTGAACTTTGTTTTAAAGAAAAGCATAAAACATTAAGAAATAAAGCAGTTCACAGAAATTTAATTCCCAAAAATCTTAAACCATGTATTTGTACCTTAAAGGATAAACATAAAGAATTTTTTAAATGGGAATTGAAAGATTAATAAAAAAACAAACAAAATAGCCGGAAATATTATGGATTTATCATTATTTTCACAAACAAATATTCTATTTAACTAATAGTTAAACAGAATATTGCAGCAAATATGTTGTAGCCTCCTTTATTTTGAAGGGTAAAAACAACAGAACCGTTTGCAAGGCAATAATTGGAACTGTTGTAGCCTCCTTTATTTTGAAGGGTAAAAACAACCAATTCCAGTCATTTCACTTATTTGTGAATGTTGTAGCCTCCTTTATTTTGAAGGGTAAAAACAACGCTAAGTTATTATTTAAACGTTGATAAAGGGTTGTAGCCTCCTTTATTTTGAAGGGTAAAAACAACGGCTTGAGTTTGTTGATTATATCTGTAACTGTTGTAACTGCCTTTATTTTGAAGGGTAAAAACAACCGACACACGCTGTTTAATTAAATCGTTAATGTTGTAACTGCCTTTATTTTGAAGGGTAAAAACAACTGGTGTTATCTTAAATTGTAAAGTGTCGCCGTTGTAACTGCCTTTATTTTGAAGGGTAAAAACAACGATGTCTCACTTCATAAGTGTTACCACGTAGTTGTAACTGCCTTTATTTTGAAGGGTAAAAACAACGCTGTGGGTGTTACGGTAACAGTATCTGTGGTTGTAACTGCCTTTATTTTGAAGGGTAAAAACAACCCCTTCATCATCAATGACTACGAACTTATTGTTGTAACTGCCTTTATTTTGAAGGGTAAAAACAACCGGTTTCCGCCTCAACCGATGCTTCATAAGGTTGTAACTGCCTTTATTTTGAAGGGTAAAAACAACCTACGTGAAAGAATATTGTTACTTCTTTATGTTGTAACTGCCTTTATTTTGAAGGGTAAAAACAACTTACTGAATCCATAGGAAACCAATAAGTTGGTTGTAACTGCCTTTATTTTGAAGGGTAAAAACAACTAATTGCTTGTTTTGTAATCAATTAAATATGTTGTAACTGCCTTTATTTTGAAGGGTAAAAACAACATCTCCTACCATAGGTTTTGAATTTTTAAAGTTGTAACTGCCTTTATTTTGAAGGGTAAAAACAACTGGACGATTAGAGGAACTGTACCTTTTACTGTTGTAACTGCCTTTATTTTGAAGGGTAAAAACAACGAATTCAGAATCGTCAATAATGAATATCAAGTTGTAACTGCCTTTATTTTGAAGGGTAAAAACAACTTTAATTCATTAACATTAATAACTCCGCATGTTGTAACTGCCCTATTTTTGAAGGGTAAAAACAACACTAATATACCAACTGTGATACCTACTACTGTTGTAACTGCCCTATTTTTGAAGGGTAAAAACAACTTTTTAATTTAG
>JAVHRJ010000623.1:0-1565 GCA_036171595.1 Bacteroidales bacterium | reverse complement strand
CCCTTCGGGTCAGTGTTTACGATACTATTGCAAGTGAGAAATGTTAGTAAATAATAAAAGCAAGATTAAGAATAAAAAAGCAACACAAATATTTTTTTTCAAGATATTTCGGATTTATCTGAAAAAGGGATTTCCACCATAATTTCTGTTCCCATTTCAGGTGAAGAATTAATAATAAGGTTTCCATGCAGCATATTTGTCCTTTCCTGGATGTTTACTAATCCCATGCTGTTTGCTGCAGATTTTACGGAGACATCAAATCCTTTTCCATCGTCCTCTATAATCAGCACGAGCAACCCGGGATGCCGGATGAGTTGGATTTTAATATTTCGTGCTTCAGCATGTTTAATCGCATTGCTTAATGCTTCCTGAGCTATCCTATACAAAGCCAATTCAACTTTATTATTCAACCGACCGGTTAACTCATAGGTTTGAAAAACCACATTAATTTTACATTTATCGTTTACTTGTTCAGATAGTGCTTTCAATGCGGGAATAATACCAAACTGGTTGAGGATAGGTGGTAAAATTCGATGTGCAATATTTCGTGTTTCAGCGATGGCACTGTCAATTAATAATTTTGTTTCATTAAAATATTTCTCCTGCTCCTGATTATGATTTTTACCGGCAGTATCAAATTTATAAGAAATAACAGTTAAAGTTTGCATTAATCCGTCATGCAGATCAGATGCTATTCTTTGCAGTTCGCTTTCCTGAGCTTCAATAGTAGCTGCTGTATTTGCCTCGTTAATTTGTTGCAATTCCGTTTCCTTATTTTCCAAATCAATAAGACTGCGATTAATCTGCTTCGTCACAGGTCGGAAAATAAATATCCCCACAAACAAATACATGAGAATTAAACTAAAAGTCAAGCCGGTTATTTTAAAATTAAAATTCAAAATCCGAGTTTCATTTTCTTTCTGATACTGATATACTATCAGATTTAATGATGCAAGCAAATCGTTTGAGAAAGATAATAGATACAGTAAATGCGGATTATCATCAGTAATTTCTGTATCTTTTGCTGCAACTAAAAGATATGCTTCATTCAAAAAATTATATACTTTTTTATCTAAAAACACAGGAGCATTAAAGTAAAGCGAATCAATTTCAGGAGAATGGTAATAAGTAGTCATTGATAGTAAATCATGGACTAAATAATTATGGACTGATTCCATATTCTTAGTATTATTCAGCAGATTACTCCTCAATAAATCTTTATTTTGCGGATTTGAATAATGAACAAACTGCATAGCATACAATGCAACATTAACAGATAAAAACCGCTGCTTACCGCTAAGATTTATAATATATCCGTCCTTATCTATTCTCTTGATGGAATTTATAATAAACAGATAAGAAATTATTGTAATTACAGATAAAAAACTCAGCGCAAACAAATTTTTGCGCTTAAGATTTTTTAAGATTTTTTTTCTGTAATCCCTTATCATAATTTACCGGTTAAATACTGTATGATTAATGATTAATGATTAATTACTAACTAACATTTTTCACTTCATTTTTATATTAATCCCGAAGGGATTTAATTTGAATAACCACTGGTA
>JAVHRJ010000622.1:0-8092 GCA_036171595.1 Bacteroidales bacterium | reverse complement strand
GCCCAATAATTTTTTCAATTTGCATTAATCTAAACCTCTCTCTTACGTGAGCAAGCGAAATTGATATTCCTGTTTTTCCAGCTCTACCGGTTCTTCCGCTTCTGTGAGTATAAACTTCGTTATCGTCGGGCAAATCATAATTAATTACGTGCGAAATGTTATCAACATCTAATCCTCTTGCAGCAACATCTGTAGCAACAAGTATTTGTAAGGTTTTATTTCTGAAACGTTGCATTGCATAATCGCGCTGACTCTGTGAAAGATCGCCATGAAGTGCATCGGCACTATATCCATCTTTCATCAATTTTGCAGCTATTTCGGCAGTTTCTAAACGGGTTCTGCAAAAAATAATTCCATAAATTTCGGGGTAAAAATCGACAATTCTTTTAAGTACAAGATAACGGTCTTTTGCATTAATCACATAAAAATGATGGCTAACATTTTCGGCACCAGAATTACGTTTGCCTATTGTTATATTGACTGCTTTTTTCATGTAATTTTTTGCAATTGCAGCCACTTCGTTAGACATTGTTGCAGAAAAAAGCAATGTTCGCCTATCGGATGGCGTTTTTTCGAGTATAGTATTTAAATCTTCGGTAAAACCCATGTTTAACATTTCGTCTGCTTCGTCTAATACTACAGTATTAACATTAGACAATGAAACTTTTTTACGACGAATAATATCGTTCATTCTACCAGGTGTAGCAACAATAATTTGAACTCCAGCCTTTAATTCTGAAATTTGCTTATCGATACTAGCACCACCATAAACTGCCGACACTCTTAACCCTTTTAAATATTTTCCGTACGATTGTAAATCTTTTGCAATTTGCATACAAAGCTCGCGTGTTGGGCTAAGTATAAGCACTTGCGGACTATACAAATCTAAATCTAATAAAGATAAAATTGGTAACCCAAACGCAGCAGTTTTACCTGTTCCGGTTTGTGCTAATGCAATAATATCGTCTTTTGATTCAAGAACTACAGGAATAACCTGTTGCTGTACTGGCATTATTGTTTCGAAGCCAAGTTCTAACACAGCTTTTTTTAATTCGGAACGAATTTCCGATTTTTCAAATGTATTCATTTATTTTCTTTTTGGCGCGTAATCCCGATCCTAAAAAATGGCACCTACCAAAAAGAATCAAAAAAACCGCATTGTTAATATTTTGCAAAGGTACGCTTTTATTTTGAAATAACACTATTTTCGCATAACCTATTGTATTTGTGAAAGTTTTTACGATTAAAAATTAAATAATTACAATATAGATAATTCTAATTTTTATTTTTAATTTTGCAAAAACTAAAAAATTAATTTATGAAAAATCTATTTTTTTTATTTTCAATAGTTGTTATATCAACATTCAATTTTTCTTGTAACAACGCATCAAATACGTCAAATACTGACAGTTTATCCACATCAACAATTTTAGTTGATAGCTTTATTGCATCTCCCGAAAAATGGGCTAATCAAGAAATAACTATTAAGGGAAGTGTTTCGCATGTTTGTCGCCATAGTGGTAAAAAATTATTTTTATTTGATAAAAATCCTGATGCTACTATAAAAATTAATGCAGGTGGTCAATTTTCAGTTTTCGATATTGCTTTAGAAGGTAGCGATGTTGAAGTAAAAGGTAAAGTTATTGAAGACTCAAGAATTGATGAACAATATTTAACCGAGTGGGAAGAAGAAATAAAAAATTCTGTTGCCGACGAAGTTGTAAAAACTTGCAATGCCGATGGCAAAGCTGTTACAGGACAAGCCAATAAAGACAATAAACAAGTTTCTGCAATTGATTCTGTTAACGACCCTTATGCCGAAGTTAAAGAAATGAGAAAACAATTAGAGCAAAGCGGAAAAACTTATATTCCTATTTATGCAATAGATTGTATAACTCTTAAAGAAATAAAAAAACAATAAGAAAATGTTATTTGTTACTCGCCACAAATTCCGCAGATTTTCGCAGAGAAAAAACAATAATTGAATAACAAGAAATGTTTTACAAAAAATAAATTATCTAATTGATGTGAATAGACTTATCAATTAAAACAATCATAATAGTAATGTTAAAATAAAATTTATCTGTGCAATCAGTGAAATCTGTAGCAAAATAAAATATATAACATTAATAATCTTTATTTATTTTGACAAGCAAAGCAACTAACATATTTAGAAAATGGAATAGAATTATCCACCGCGATTTTGGATATTTCTTTTTTGGAATCACAATAATTTATTGTGTTTCGGGTATTGCTGTTAACCATAAAAAAGATTGGAACCCAAATTATAACATAGAGCAAAAATCATTTACAGTTGCTCACCTTTTACCAAAAGAATATATTGATGATAACTTTGTTAAAACAATATTAAAAAATATTGGACAAAGCGAAGATTATAAGAAATTTTATTTTCCTACAAGTAACGAATTACGAATATTTTTAAAAAACAGTGGCTCTGTAACAATCGACTTAACTACAAAAACTGGTTATATTGAAACCATTAGCAAACGCTCAATATTTTACGAATTTAACTTTTTACATTACAATCCAGGTAAATGGTGGACTTGGTTTTCAGATATTTTTGCTGTAGCACTAATATTAATTGCAATTTCTGGGTTATTTATTATTAGCCAAGGAAAAAACAGCTTAACCCGCCGTGGAGTTTGGTTTATTATTGCTGGATTAGTTCTACCAATTTTAGCAATATTTTTGTTGTAAATTTTATTCGTTGAAAAACTCAATTAAAGAACCAAAATAACTTTCATTCCAACCTTCTACAAAATCTTCGTATTCGCTATCTGGAATATTTGTATGTTTTAATTCAACCGATGTGTTCTGCTTATCTAAATGGAGTTTTATAGTAACAATAGATTTTTCATCCTGTCCATCAAAATACCATTGCTGAACTATTTTTTTATTTTCTTCGAATTCAATATTTTTCCCAACTATACTACCACTCCACATCGAAAATTCAGAGTTAGGTTCTATTGACATTACAGCATCTTCGCCAGTCCATAATTCAATTGATTTTACATTTGTTAATGCCAGATAAACTTCTTCGGGTGGGGCTTGAATTGTATAATATTTTTTAAAATCTTTCATTATTTAAATATTTTTAATAACAAAGATATTAAAGATTATTGTTTGTAAGACTCTCTAAATTAAAAAATAAATAATTTAAAATATTAACATTTTTTAAATCAAATAATTTTTCACACATTCTTATTTAGAATAATTTTACATAAGAAATTTTAAATTTAAAATGTTTAAGATATTTTCAATATTATCTATATTTTTAGCACTCACATCTTGTGCTCAAGAAAAGAAAACGAATAATAATTTAAAAAACAATAACATTATGAATAATTTTAATCCCCTTTCAGAAGAAGAGCAAAATGTAATTCTAAAAAAAGGAACAGAATTGCCTAATACTGGCGAATACAACAAAAACAAACAAGAGGGAACTTATCTTTGCAAACAATGCAACAATCCACTTTATCGTTCAATTGATAAATTTGAATCGAGTTGTGGATGGCCATCATTTGATGACGAAATAAAAGGAGCCGTAACGCGCAAAACTGATGCCGATGGCTCAAGAACAGAAATTATTTGTGCAAATTGTGGGGCTCATTTAGGTCATGTTTTTAATGGTGAGGGGTTTACAAACAAAAACATACGTCATTGTGTTAATTCAGTATCATTACGATTTATCCCCCAAATTATTAACTCAATTCCCGAACGTGCAATTATTGCTGGAGGTTGTTTTTGGGGAGTTGAATATTACTTTAGCAAAGAACCTGGAGTTATTTCAACAACTGTTGGCTACATAAATGGAAAAACAGAAAATCCAACTTATGAAGAAGTTTGCTCGCATACAACTGGACATGCCGAAGCTGTTGAAATATTTTTTGACCCACAAAAAACAAATTATGAAAAACTTTTAAAACTTTTTTTTGAATTACATGATTTCACTCAGGTAAATGGTCAAGGACCAGACATAGGTGAACAATATCGTTCGGCAATTTTTTATTTAAACAATGAGCAAAAACAAATTGCAGATTCACTTATAAAATTATTGTCAAACAAAGGATATAAAGTAGCAACAGAAGTTACATCTGCAAAAGTTTTTTGGAATGCCGAAAAGTATCATCAAGATTATTACGATAACAAAGGCGGAACGCCTTATTGTCACGCACGAAAAAACATTTTTTAAATGAATAACCCCAAGGCAGAGCCTCGAGGTATCTTAAAAAAAGTAGCCACTGATTTCACAAATTTTCACAGATTTTTTTGTGAGTATCTGTGTAATCTGTGACAAAAACAAGAACCCCGAGGCAGAGCCTCGAGGAAATCTTTAGATTAAATTTGAGAAATATTAAGTTAATAATCATCAGATTCACAAACTTAATATGCTCTTTGATTACGCCCTTCGATATAATTTATAAACGAATTATTTACAACCATATTCCCGCCTGGAGTAGGATAATTACCTGTAAAATACCAATCGCCAGTATGATTAGGAATAGCAATATGCAAATTTTCAATTGAATTATATATTATTTTTAATTCAGCTCTAATATCTTTTGGCTTTAATAATTGTGTGATTTTCTCAGAAATATCTTCGGCTGTAAATGGTTTGTATATTAATTTAACAAAGTTCACAATATCTTCTTTTTGCTTACCTTGTTGTGCTTTTGATTTGTTATAAACTTCGTTTATTACATTTTGTTTTCCACTTTCTTTAAGCAATTCAATTGCTGCTTGAAAAGCAACAAAATCGCCAAGTTTAGCCATATCAATACCATAACAATCGGGATAACGAATTTGTGGTGCCGACGAAACAACAATTATTTTTTTAGGATTTAATTTATCAAGCATTCGCAAAATACTTTCCTTAAGAGTAGTGCCACGAACAATTGAATCATCAATTATTACAAGTGTATCTTTAAAATCGCGAACAATTCCATAAGTAACATCATACACATGTTCAACTAAATCTTTACGAACCGCATCTTGAGAAATAAATGTTCGTAATTTAACATCCTTAACAGCAAGGCTTTCAATACGAGGTGTGATGTTAATAAATTTATTTAATTCATCAATAGTTACATTATTTCCGAGTGCAATAATTTTTTCTTTTTTAATTTTAATATAATGCTTATTTATTGCATCGGTTAAACCATAAAATGCAACAGCAGCAGTATTTGGAATATATGAAAAAACAGTATTTTCTACATCAAAATCGATAGATTTTAAAATTATTGGAGCAATTAATCTTCCTAATTCTTTTCTTTCATTGTAAATATCTCTATCGGTACCTCTCGAAAAATAAATTCTTTCGAAAGAACAACTCGATTTTTTATATGGTTCAATTATTTTTTCTTCAGTTATCGTGTTATCATTTCTAATAATTACAGCATAACCTGGTTTTACTTCGTTTATTTTATCAATAGGAACATTAAATACAGTTTGAATAACTGGTCGTTCGCTAGTTACAACAGCAATTTCCTCGTTACAATAATAAAATGCAGGACGAATACCCCAAGGGTCACGCATAACAAAAGAATCGCCATGACCAAACATGCCTGCAACAACAAAGCCGCCATCCCAACGCCACGATGCTTCGTTTAATATTTTTTTAATGTTTAAATTTTTAGCAATATATTCTGAAATTTGAATATTTGAAAGACCCTCATATTTTTTTTGTTCAAAATTTCGTTCAACTTCTTTATCAAGAAAATGTCCTATTTTTTCGAGAATTGTAACTGTATCTGAATAATCTTTAGGATGTTGACCGAGTTCTTTTAAATGTTCGAATAGTTCTTTAACGTTTGTAAGATTAAAATTTCCGGCAGCAACAAGATTACGCGACTTCCAATTATTTTCGCGCATAACTGGATGAACATTTTCTATATTATTTTTTCCAAATGTTCCATACCTTAAGTGTCCGAGAAATAATTCGCCCGCAAAAGGCAAATTTTCTTTAGCCCAATGTGGGTCATAAAGTAAATCTGGGTTTCTTAATTCTACTTTTTCAAATTCGCTATGTATTTGACTAAATACATCTTGTATTGATTGCTGTGAATTTGATCTAAAACGATGAATATATTTTTTTCCAGGAGGTAAATCGAGTTTTATACATGCAGCCCCAGCACCATCTTGTCCACGATTATGTTGCTTTTCCATAAGCAAATACAGCTTATTTATTCCCCACATCCAAGTTCCATATTTAAGCTTATAATACTCCAGTGGCTTGCGTAATCGCAATAAAGCTACACCACATTCATGTTTTAGTTCGTCGGACATTTTTTGCTTTTCAGTTTATTAATACACAAAGTTATTATTAATAGTTAAATTTATTTAGCCCACATAATTATTTTATCATTATTTTCGAAACGACTTATATCTTTAGAAAAACAAATTACAATTAAATCAATAAATGGCAATATTCCAGCACAACCTAATGTGCAGGCATATACAATTGGCACAATTGGCTTAGTGCCTAAATAAAGTCGATGCCCACCTAAAGGTCCAGTTAAAAGTGTAACAATTACTAAGGTAAACTTATTTCTTTTTGATGTATCATTTGCTGCTAATAACTCAGAAATATTTATTCTACTTTCAGGTTTTTCGATACTTTGTAATATTTCTTTATCTGTTATTATAGATGAAAAAAGAGTGGTATCGCTAATATAAACGATAAATGTATCAATAGGCAAAAATTCTGTTGCTTTAACTTTATTAAAGACAACAAATAACAAAATAAAAACAAAAAATATTTTTGCTTTATTTGTCATTTTAAATTATCTTTTAAGATATTGAAGTTGGTAATATTTTTCGTAATCGCCAGAAATAACATTTTGCAACCATTTCTCGTTTTCTAAATACCAATTAACAGTTTTTTCTAACCCTTTATCAAACGAAACTTTTGGGGACCAACCTAAATCATTTTGAAGTTTTTTGCTATCTATTGCATACCTTAAATCGTGTCCAGCTCTATCTTTAACATAAGTAATAAGTTGTGCCGATGTCCCTTTTGTGCGATTTAACTTAACATCCATTATTTCGCAAAGTTTATTTACTAATTTAATATTTGTCCACTCATTACTTCCGCCAATATTGTATGTTTCGCCATTTTTCCCTTTATGAAAAATTAAATCAATGGCTTGAGCATGATCTTTAACATAAAGCCAATCGCGAATATTTTCTCCTTTACCATACACTGGCAATGGCTTATTATTTTTAATGTTATTAATAATTAATGGCAACAGTTTTTCGGGAAATTGATTCGGTCCATAATTATTTGAGCAATTTGATATAACAATTTGCAAACCATAGGTGTGATAATAAGCTCTTACTAAATGATCGCTACTTGCTTTAGAGGCAGAATATGGGCTACGTGGGCTATACGATGTGTTTTCGGTAAAATAACCTTCGGCACCTAACGTTCCATATACCTCATCGGTGCTAATATGATAAAAACGATGTTCGTTATAATTCTCTTTCCAAGCATCTTTTGCAGCATTTAAAAGTGTAATTGTGCCAATAATATTTGTTTTTATAAACGACATTGGGTCAGAAATAGAACGATCTACATGTGATTCGGCAGCTAGGTGAATTACTCCGTAAAAATTATATTTTTTAAAAAGTTCAGCTACAAAATTTTCATCGCAAATATCACCCTTTACAAAATTATAATTTGGTTTAGATTCAATATCGGCAATGTTTTCTAAATTTCCAGCATAAGTAAGCAAATCAAGATTTATAATGTTATACTGAGGATATTTATTTACAAAATTTCGAACAACATGTGAGCCAATAAAACCTGCTCCACCAGTAATAAGAATATTTTTCATGCTTAATGTTTTTTTAATTTTAGTCTACTCAAATAAAGATTCTTCGCTAATCACTCAGAATAACAATAATGTTAATTTTTATTTAATTCCTCTATATTTTTTTTCCCAATTCCATGCCGAAAGCATTGTTTCTTCTAAACCAATTTCTGCTTTCCAACCTAATACTTTATTTGCTTTACTAGCATCTGCCCATACTTGCTCAACATCACCAGCACGGCGTTCGGCAAACACATAAT
>JAVHRJ010000621.1:0-1572 GCA_036171595.1 Bacteroidales bacterium | reverse complement strand
TCGAAAATGGAAATTTTAAATACCCGAGTTTACCTGCATCTGTTGATAATGTTAACATTAACATGTCAGTTGATAATAAAGATGGGAATCCTGATAATACTATTATTGATATTAAAAAATTTCATGTTGATTTAGCAAATAGTCCTTTCGATATGCGTTTACACGTTGTTACACCAGTTAGCGATGCAAATATTGATGGTATGGTTAAAGGAATTGTAGACCTTGCAAAATTAAAATCGTTTATTCCTATTGATGATGCATCGCTTGCCGGTATAATAAAAGCAGACCTTGATTTTGCAGGCAGAATGTCGCAAATTGAACAAGAAAAATACGAAGATTTTAAAGCAAAAGGAGTAATCGACTTAAAAGGAATTAATTATAACAGCACATCACTTTCTGCTCCTGTAAATATTGAAACAGCAACTATGGAAGTAACCCCAAAATATTTCGATTTAAAAAGTTTTAATGCTAAAATGGGTAGTAGCGATTTTGCTATGAATGGTAAAATTGAAAATTTTTTAGCTTATGTTTTTAAAGATGATTTATTAAAAGGAACTTTTAATTTTAATTCAAACTCATTAAATGTAAATCAGTTAATGGGACCAGAATCTACTTCAACAACAACGAGCACAACAGCCGATACAAGTTCGTTAACAGCATTTGAAGTTCCCGAAAATGTTGATTTTACTTTAAATTCATCTATAAACAATTTGTTATATGATAAACTCGAAATTAAAAATACTAAAGGAACTATTGTTATCAGTGATGGAAAAGTTGATTTGAACGGATTAAACATGCAGTTATTAGATGGTTCAATGTCGTTAAAAGGTTTTTATTCAACAAAAAATACTGAAACCCCAGATATAGATTTGGGAATGGATATTAAAGAATTTGATATTAAAAAAACTTTTGATGCTTTTAACACTGTGCAAAAGATTGCTCCCATTGCTGAAAAATGTTCTGGGAAAATATCTGTTAATATTAACTATAAAGGAAAATTGACAAAGTCAATGTCGCCCGAAATGAAAACAATAAATGGTTCTGGAACATTAAGCACAAAATCGTTAACTGTTGATAACTCTGATGTTTTTGATAAATTATCTCAAGTTTTAAAATCAGACAAATACAAAAAATTAACGTTAGAAAACACGAATTTAAAATTCAAAATCACTGATGGAAACATAGAATTTGAACCTGTTACAACAAAGTTAGGAAAAACAAATATGGAGTTTGGTGGTAAACAGGGTTTAGATCAAATTATTGATTATTTTATGAATTTTAAAATTCCAAGCTCAGAATTAGGCTCAGCTGCAAATGAAGTAATGAATAATTTATCAAATCAAGCAAGCAATGTTGGATTAAACGTTAAAGTACCAAAATTTATTGATGTAAAAGGACTTATTACAGGTTTAATAACAAAGCCCGAAATAAAATTTAATTTAAAAGACCAAGGTAAAAATGCAGTTGAAAATGTTAAGGAGCAGGTTGTTGATAAAATTAATGAAGAGGTAGATAAGGCAAAATCTGAAGCAATAAAAAAAGCTCAAGAGCAAGCCGATAAACTTATGAAAG
>JAVHRJ010000620.1:0-1574 GCA_036171595.1 Bacteroidales bacterium | reverse complement strand
GAGTTCAGAAAACATTATTTCGGGAGAAACAAACCATAATTGAAAACTGTTTGTTCGGAGTAGATATAAATCCAAATTCAGTTAAAATTTGTCGCCTGCGTTTATGGATTGAATTGCTTAAAAGTGCCTATTACAAAGAAGAAACGAACTATACAGAACTTGAAACACTTCCAAATATTGACATAAATATTAAATGCGGAAACAGTCTGGTTAGCCGTTTTGCGTTAGATTCAGATTTGAGTAAAGCTTTAAAAAGTATTAAGTATGACATTAAATCATACAGAGGGTTTGTGAACGATTACAAAAACGAAAAAAGTCGAGAAGTAAAGAGAGGATTACAAAAATTAATAGATACAATAAAAGGCGATTTCAGAACTGAAATTATTAAAACAGGGAAAGATTTTCAAAATTGGTATAAAGCCAAAGGTGAACTTGAAAACCTAACGCTTCAATCAAGAATCTTTGAAATGAGTCCAAAAGAAAAAAAGAAATTTAATGACGATGTGAAAGTAGCATCGGATAAAATGAAAAAGTATGAGTCTATTTTAGAAGAGATAAAAACCAATGTTGTCTATAAAAATGCTTTTGAATGGCGTTTTGAATTTCCTGAAGTTTTAAACAATAACGGCGATTTTGAAGGCTTTGATTTAATTATTGGAAATCCACCATACATTAAAGAATATGAAAACCGTGATGCTTTTAATGGACTTAGAGAAAAAGAATGTTATCAAGGCAAAATGGATATATGGTATTTGTTTGGAGATTTAGGGTTAAAACTTTTAAAACTACATTGCAATCTTTGCTATATTGCTACTAACAATTGGACAACAAATGCAGGAGCTTCAAACTTTAGAAATATTGTAATAAATAACAGTCAAATAGTTAATCTTACTGATTTTGGAGCATATATGATTTTTGAAAATGCAGCTATTCAAACAATGATAATGCTTTTCAATAATAATAAAGAAACAAACAACTATGCTTTTGATTACAGAAGATTAGAAGGCGATAAATTAACACAAGAAAATGTTTTGAATTTGTTGGATAGTATTGAAACAGACAAATCAATTTTACTTTCTCCAATTGTAAATAAAGTAGATTTAACAGATAAACCCCTTACATTTAATACAGATGAAAATTCAGATTTGCTGAATAAAATTAAATCGAAACACAATTTTATCCTTCGTGAAAAAGGCGACAAAAAACTCAAAATACAATCCGAATTAGGTCAAGGAATTGTAGCTCCTCAGGATTTTATCAATAAAGCATCAGCCGAAGCACTAAATTACCAATTTCAAAACGGAGATGGAATATTTGTTTTATCTCACTTAGAATTGAAAAGCAAAGAATTCTCATCTAAAGAAAATGAAATCATCAAACCATATTTTACTTCTACTCAACTTCAAAAGTATTATGGAAGTAATGAAAATACTCATTGGATTATTTACACCAAATCGGATATAAATAAACCCGATAAGACAACAAATAAAATCCCATTAGAAAATTATCCAAAAATCAAACAACATTTAGATAATTTCAAAAGTGTTATTACATCTGACTTTGCTCCTTATGGA
>JAVHRJ010000619.1:0-1576 GCA_036171595.1 Bacteroidales bacterium | reverse complement strand
AAATTATGAATTTCTTAAGATTTTTACTCGGTTGTTTTAAAATAATTATTAAAGGCGGAAGAGTTTATTATTCCTGCTTGTTTTTTCTTCTTGTTTTGATAACTTGGGGTGCATTTGGATATTTTGGTCAATTACAAAATGGCTTGATTACAACCAATATGAGAGATTCCGTTTCATGGGGTTTTTATATTGGAAACTTCACTTTTTTAGTTGGGGTTGCAGCAGCAGCAGTAATGCTTGTTATTCCTGCATATATTTATAATTGGAAATCAATAAAAGAAATTGTAATTTTTGGTGAAATTTTAGCTATTTGTGCAGTAATAATGTGTTTAAGTTTTATTATGGTTGATATTGGCAACCCTCTTCGTTTCTGGCACATGTTACCATTTGTAGGAACAATGAATTTTCCTTCATCAATTTTATCGTGGGATTTTTTTGTGCTGAGTATATATTTTCTCATAAATATTATTGTTGTTACTTATTTGTTATATAAACATTACTATAAAAAAGAATATAACAAATCAATTATAATGCCTATAATATTATTAAGTATTCCAGCAGCTATTGCAATTCATACAGTTACTGCATTTTTATATAATGCTTTACCCGCACGCCCATTTTGGAATAGTGCATTACTTGCTCCCCGATTCTTAACTACTGCTTTTTGTTCTGGTCCGGCAATTCTTATTTTACTTTTTCAGGTTCTTAGAAAAACCACTAAATTTGAAATTAAAGATGAAGCCATTTTTAAAATTGCAGAATTGATGGTTTATACCATGTTTATTTATTTATTCTTCACTTTAGCCGAACTTTTTAAAGAATTTTATTCTGATACTGAACATATTATTTATTGGAAATATATGCTTTTTGGGGTTGCGAAAAATAGAGAAATTATGATGTATAGTTGGGCTTCTATTGTCATGGGAACTACTGCATTCCTACTTTTCTTAATTCCAACTACACGAAAAAATTTCTTAACATTAAACATTGGAGCAGTATTAATATATTTTAGTGTTTACTTCGAAAAAGGTGTAACATTAATTGTCCCCGGATTTACTCCCGATGTTTTAGGTCAGTTTTATTTTTACGCACCTTCCGAAACCGAAATACGTACTGCTGTTATGATTTTTTCGGCTGGTGCTTTACTCTTTACTTTTTTATCTAAAATTGCCATTGCTATTTTATTCGGGGGCTTTAGTTTTGAAAGTGTTAAAAAAAATAAATAAGAGGACTCTAAAAATTAAGTTTTTCGTAACTACTCAGTAACCATAAAAATAGTCTCGCAAAGAACGCAATAGTTTACAACCGACTAAAAAAAATCTACATTCTTTCGCCATTGTTTGTATCCTCACAAACAAGGTTGTGCATATCTGTTTGAAAAGAGATTGTAAATCGTTTGTGAAGAAACATACGAAGGCGGTGGGTATCGGATTGCAAATGGACTGTATGAACGCAAAGAAAAATTGCATTAATAATTTTTTTAAACTTTGCGTACATTGCGACTTTACGAACTTTGCGTGAAAAAATAAATGGTGAATAGTAACATTAAATTTTTAATCAAAAATAGAATATTATA
>JAVHRJ010000618.1:0-8150 GCA_036171595.1 Bacteroidales bacterium | reverse complement strand
ACGAAGTTGAACTTGCTCTAAAGGAGACATTAAGCATTATAACTAAAGAAAACAACACAGATGAATTTCTAATTTTTGATAACATTAAACAAGCAACTTCCTTTATAACATCGCCAGTAAAACTAAATTGTGAAATTGTTGCTTTGTTAATTTTAATATCCGACAAACCAGAATTGCCTAGTAGTATTATTACAGATACTGTTGAATCTGTTACTACAAAAATTGGTGGAATTATAGGTAGACTTGACATAGAAAACCTTTTACGAGAACACCAAAACAATTTGCAAAGTTTATTTTTGGGTATAAACGAAATGTTGCTTATAATTAATAAGGAAGGCCGAATTATTCATTTTAATACTATGGCGTGCGATGTATTAGGATACTCAGAAGATGAACTAGGTAACATGTTTTTAAATCAAATTCACCCCGAAGAATTATCATTCGATATAAAAAACACATTAAATAAAGCTTTAAAAGAAAAATCGATACTTTCACTTTTTCCTTACATAACATCTAATGGGGAAATTATTCCTGCTGAAACAAAATACTCTCATGGTAAATGGGATAATAAAGAAATGCTTTTTTTAGTTGGGCGCGATTTACGTGAACGAAAATCAGCTCAAGAAGAAATTACGCTAGCTCGTAAACGTGCCGAAGAAGCCAACAAAGCAAAGTCAGTTTTTTTAGCAAATATGAGCCATGCATTTAGAATTCCAATGAATTCAATTATTGGAATGTCAGAATTATTACTAAAAACTGACCTAACAAAAAAACAATTTAATTTCTTAAATGTAATAGTAAAATCGGCCGAAAATTTAATGATAATAGTAAACGATTTATTAGATATTTCAAAAATAGAATCGGGCGAAATAAATTTACAATACAACACGTTTAGTTTAAAAGATGTTGTTTCATCAGTTATAAACAATCAATTTTATAATGTTAAAAATAAAGGGATCGAGTTACTTTCCGATTACGTAGTTTATGGTGAAAATTATTTTATAAAAGGTGACGCATCAAGGTTAAGTCAAATTTTATTAAATTTAGTTGAGAATGCTGTTAAATTCACAGATAAAGGAAAAATCGAAATAAAAGTAACAAAACAAGCCGATTGTAAAAACAATTGCACATTTTTATTTGAAGTATCCGATACCGGTTCAGGAATTGCACCCGAACGAATGACAGAAATTTACAATAGTTTTAACAATAACCGACCAATTACTACTGAAACAAATGGGAGTTCTGGTTTAGGTTTAGTTATTTCTAATAAATTAGTTGAACTAATGGGTGGTAAACTTGAAATTAATAGCGAACCAAATAAAGGCTCTATATTTTCATTTAAATTAAAATTTGAAATTGGAAACGAAATCGAAATTAATGATAACATTATTCCCAACAACTCTATTTTTACTCATAAAATAGACAATATTCATATATTACTTGCAGAAGATCAAGTATTTAATCAAATGGTAGTACAATCAATGATTGAAGAATGGGGATTTAATTTAGATATTGTTGAAAATGGCAAAGAAGCTATTGAGAAAATAAATAACACAAGATACGATATAGTACTTATGGATATTCAAATGCCAGTAATGGATGGCATTGAAGCAACGCAAAAAATACGAAACAACAACAACAAATTAATTAACGAAACTCCAATAATAGCAATAACAGCAAATGCTTATAGCAAAGACCATCAAAAATATATTGAAATTGGCATGAACGACACTATTTCTAAACCCTTTAAATCGCAAGTTTTATTTCATAAAATAGCTAATTTACTTGGAATGTCGAATGCAAACTTCTTACATTATAACGAAAAATTTACTGACACAGATATTGTAACCATCTCACGTGATGAAAACCTATTTGATTTATCGGTATTAAAAGGCATTTCAAAAGGTAAAAGGCAAACAATTGATAACATGCTTAATGTTTTTATTGAAAAGGTTACCGAAGAGATGCAACAACTAAAAAAAGCCAACGAAAAACAAGATTGGCAACAAATTGCATCAATAGCTCATAAAATGAAACCTGCTCTTGCCTATTTAGGAATGAAACTTTTGGAATCGAAAATAAATGAAATTCAACTCATTGCACGTGAAATTAAAGAGCCAGAAAAAATTGACCATTTAATTCAGCAATCAGAACAATTATTAAATAAAATTATTTCACTTTTAAGAAATGAAATATCTAATAACAATATGTAAACTATTTTATTAATTAAATGGCTTTAATAATTGAACTAAAAGGAATAAAACCACAATTTGGCGAAAATTGTTTTTTTGCAGAAAACGCTACAATAATTGGCGATGTTATTATGGGTAACAATTGTAGTGTTTGGTTTAATTCAGTAATTAGAGGCGATGTAAATTCTATAAGAATTGGTAATAAGGTAAATGTACAAGATGGCGCAATTATTCATGTAACTTACCAAAAAGCTCCAACAAACATTGGGAATAATGTTTCAATAGCACATAATGCAATTATTCATGGTTGCACAATTCACGATAATGTATTAGTAGGAATGGGAGCCATTATTATGGATGGTGCTATAATAAACAGCAATACTGTAATTGCAGCAGGAGCAATTATAACTGAAAATACAATAGTAGAATCAAATTCTGTTTATGCTGGAATACCAGCTAAAAAAATTAAAACAATTGACACAAAACTAATTACTGGTCAAATAAACAGAATTGCAGACAGCTATATTATGTATGCAAGTTGGTATAACAAATAACAAAAACAATAATTATTTGTTTTTATAACCTATTCTCAACTACTTTCCAATCAATAATTTTCCAAAATGCTTCAATATAATCAGGACGCCGATTCTGATAATCTAAATAATATGCATGTTCCCAAACATCACAAGTCAATATAGGTTTTAATCCATCACGAATTGGATTTGCTGCATTAGAAGTTTGAATAATATTTAATTTACCTTCAGAATTTAAAACTAACCAAACCCATCCAGAACCAAATAAAGTAGCTGCTGCTTTTGAAAATTTATCTTTAAATTCTGCAAATGAACCAAAATTAGAGATTATTAGATTAGCTAAGTTTCCAGAAGGTTCACCACCACAATTTGAATTAAATGCTTCAAAATAAAAACTATGGTTCCATACTTGTGCAGCATTATTAAATATTCCACCATCTGCTTCTTTAATTATAGTTTCTAAAGTTGACTCTTCAAACTTAGTCCCTTTAATTAAATTATTTAAATTATTAACATAAGCTTGATGATGTTTACCATAATGAAATTCTAATGTTTGCTTGCTAATTACAGGTAATAAAGCATTTAAATCAAATTTTAATGCAGGTAGTTGATGTATCATAATATTATTTTTTAATTAATTATTAACGAGTAAAAATACTTAAATAAAAATAAAAAATGATTTTTATTTTAAAATGTAGAATAAGGCTTAATTTTATCACCTTCTTCTTTGGTAATCATCTTATTATTAACCATTTCGTCAATATTGTTTATTTTTCCTTGAATCTTTCGGTATTCTAAAATACGAACAATTACATCTTTAGAAAAATACGGATGTTTAATAAATTGCTTAAAATCAGCCGTATTAAAATTTATTTTATTTACTGTTGATAAATCAATAAGAATTAAATTTTCAATTTTCGCATACATTTCTTGATTAAAGCCATAAACCTCAAGCAATTGTTCTTTTTTAACAAAACCACCTAACTTGTTTCGGTATTTAATTATTAAACGAGCATAACCCGGACCAATTCCAGGTAAAGTGCAGAGTATTACAGTATCGGCATTATTTATTTGTATTGCAGTTGTGGTTTTTTTGGGGTAATTATTTTGCGGATAATTTAATTGTTGAAACTTATCGTTATTCTTAAAAGTATTAGATTTATTTTTCCATTCATAATTTGATTTTTTTTCATATTCTTTACTGTGTATTGAAATATAAGGCTCTAATTGAATATAAATTGAATCTGGCAAACCATATATTCTTTTAACATCTTCTTTATCAAAAAACTTTCCTCCTTTATTCCTATAATTTATCCAAGTTTTAGCCAATTTTTGAGAAACACCTAATTTATAAAGATCCATTTCAGAAATTGTATTTGGGTCAAAATAAAAGTATTCTTTTTTAATTGTATCAAGATTTATATTGTATAGATTGTTATTTATATCCTGATTCTGCGATGACGCAATAAACTTATCAATTTCTGCTTCATATTGAGTATAATCTACCTTTTGTTTTTTAATAAAAAATCCTATAAATTTAGGTGATGCAGCTAAAATAACAATTAACACTAATAAAACTAAAATACCATTACGTTCAGAACGAGTAAAAGTAAAGTATTCGCGAAGTTTATTCATTAATACTCTTATTTTTATTTTTTTTACCTGATTTTAAAACTTTAACAAAAAAATAAATCGTTAACGATGTAATAATAAACTCCGAAACAAGTAAAAATATTAATGGTAAAGTATTCATATAATTAATTTAAAACTAAACATTATTTTTTTTCATCTTAAGGTAGGCGATATAAACCAAAATTGAAATAAATAAAAATAAGGAAAGTAATAATATCCTTGCCATATCAATATAAAAAACTTTATTAATTATTGACCCTTTATATATTGCTTGCCCCGCTTTAATATTATCACCTATTTTTACTAAAGGTAAACTATTATTTAAAGGATAAGTAGCTATACTTACAGGATTATTGGCTATTGAATCAGTAACTTCAATATATCCATTGTTATTTGTTATAATATTTGTCACCTTGCCATTAATTTCAGAATAATACTCACTATCGAAATAATTTTTATTAGGTCCAATACCTTTATGCATAATTTGTCCTAATATACTTTCACTATGCAATTCCCATTTTGATGTACCTATTGTTGACCAATCGTCATTTATAGGCCTAATTAAAGCACCTAAAAAAACAATAATTAACATAACTGGTGTAATAAATTTCAAAATAAATTTATAAATTATTGGGATTTTAATATCTGCCCCATTTGAAATTTCCTTCCATCCTTTATCCATACCAAAAACCCAGCTAAATAAAATCACTTCAAACATAGCAAAAACTACAAGTGAAACTGTTCCCGCCCAATAATCATATTCATCAAAAACGCCTTGTTGAAAGAAAAAAACTGTTGGTAAACCTAATATTAAAATTACCACTCCAAAAGCAATAGCTGATGGACCTCTTCTCCATTTAAATTCATCTTGTAAGAAACCCATTACAGGTGTTCCCATAGCTAACGAAGATGTAATTCCAGCAAAAAACAACAAACCAAAAAATGCAACTCCTGCAACCGCCCCAATAACATGTCCCCATTGATTAAATAAATATGGAAGCGACCTAAAACCAAGTCCTAACCCACCATGTTGAACCATCTCAACAACTTTATCAATGCCAAAATAACCAATAGCGATAGGAATTAAAATAGCACTTCCAAGAACTACTTCAACAAATTCATTCATCCATCCTGCCGACATCGCATTTAGTGCAATATCATCATTCTTTTTTAAATACGAAGCATAGCATTGAATTGAACCCATTCCAACCGATAATGTAAAAAATATTTGACCAGCAGCAGCTAACCATACTTTAGGATTAGCAAGCGAATCATATTGTGGAGTCCATAAAAAATTCAGACCAACAAATCCATCGAATATTGCACCATCTTGCCCAGCTTTAATTGTTACAGCTTTTATTGCTAAAAATAATCCGAAAACAATAAGCAAAGGAATTCCAATTTTAGCAACTTTCTCAACACCTCCGCTTAATCCTTTGCTTAAAATCCAAGTATTTAAAACAATACAAAAAATAAAAAACACTACAGCTTCGTATGGGATTCCGGTTGTTGAAGTAGATATATCTAAATAATTTGAGAAGAAATTTGAAACATCATGTTGATTCATATTAGTAAAAGTTCCAACAACACTATGATACACATAGGACATTGTCCAACTTTCAATATAACAATAATAAGAAGCTATTGCAATATTCGAAAAAATTCCAAACACACCTACATACTTCCAAATTCTTCTACGGTCAATGCTATTCATAATAAATGGAGTAGAATGATGCCCATATTTACCACCAAATCTACCAATACCCCACTCAACCCAAAGTAAAGGGATTCCCATTAACAAAAAGCAAACTAGATAAGGAATAATAAAAGCACCACCACCATTTTGAACAGCTTGAACAGGGAAACGAAGAAAATTGCCTAGCCCTACAGCATTTCCGGCCATTGCTAAAATTAGCCCAACACGCGAACCCCAACCTTCTTTGTTAGTTGACATTTAATAATTATTAATTCTTATTTTCTGAATTTAAATCTTTAAATGCAACTTTTAATCTCTCAATAATTGATTTTTCACCTTCGCGTAACCACGCACGTGGATCGTAATATTTTTTATTAGGTTTATCATCACCTTCTGGATTTCCGATTTGACCTTGCAGATAAGCCGATTTTTTATTATAAAATTCATGTACCCCTTTCCAAAATGCCCATTGTGTATCGGTATCAATATTCATTTTAACAACTCCAAACGAAATTGCTTGACGAATTTCATCTCGCAACGAACCAGATCCACCATGAAAAACAAAGTTCACTGGTTTATCTTTTGTATTAAATTTTTGCTGAATATAATCCTGCGATTTTTTTAAAATTATAGGTTGTAATTTAACATTACCAGGTTTATAAACACCGTGCACATTACCAAAAGAAGCAGCAATGGTAAAATTTTCACTAATTTTACGTAATTCATCAAAAGCGTAAGCTACATCTTGTGGTTGAGTGTATAATCTAGAATTGTCGATATTTGTATTATCAACACCATCTTCTTCGCCACCTGTACAGCCAAGTTCAATTTCTAAAAACATTCCTATTTTCGACATGCGAGTTAAATATTTTTTACAAATTTCTACATTTTCTTTAAGCGGTTCCTCGCTCAAATCGAGCATGTGCGAACTAAATAACGGTTTTTTATTTAAAGCAAAATATTTTTCACCAGCATCTAATAATCCATCTATCCATGGTAATAATTTTTTAGCAGCATGATCGGTATGAATAACAACAGGAATGCCATACATTTCGGCTAAATTATGAATATGCATTGCACCAGAAATGGCACCAGCAATAGATGCTTCGTAGTTTTCGTTAAGTAAACCTTTACCTGCATAAAATTGTGCACCACCGTTTGAAAATTGTAAAATAATTGGCGAATTAACAATTCGAGCAGCTTCCATAACTGCATTTACAGTATCTGTACCAGTAACGTTTACAGCTGGAATAGCAAATTCATTTTCTTTAGCAATTCGAAATATTTCTTTTAAGCTATTGCCCCAAGCAACTCCTGGTTTTACTTTATCAAATATTTTTTCAGTCATAATTTTTAATTTTTAAATAATTACCAAAAATATAAAATTAAAACCAAAAATAAAACTAAATTAAAAAGGATATCCAATACCTAAACTAAAAGAATAATCGGACGCTTGAATTGGCCTATGCCATTGCAACCATCTTTCGCCAATAGGTTGAGATGGGTCGCGTCCTTTAATTCCAAAATCAACACGAAAAACAAAAAAAGAAAAATCTAATCGAATTCCTGCTCCATATCCTATTGCAATATCGTTATAAAAATTTTTACCATTAAATTCGCCACCTGGTCGTTCAATACTTTTATGCAAATCCCAAATATTTCCGGCATCAACAAATAAAGCTCCCTCTATAACCCAAAATAATTTAAACCGATATTCTAAGTTTGCTTCAATTTTTATGTCGGCAGATGCGTTATTTAGAGTATCGTAATAAGAACCTGGACCTAAACTACGAACTGGCCATGCTCTAATACTACTAGCACCACCTGCAAAATATCTCTTTTCGAAAGGTAAAACATTAAGATTTCCGTATGGCACTCCAATTCCACCAAATGCACGATATGCCATTTTTGTGCCCTTTGTTACTTTATGATAGTATCTTAAATCGCATTCTGCTTTAACAAATTGTGCATATCGCGTTTTTAACAACTGATAACTACCATCAATTTTTTTAGAATTATTAATATTATTGTATAATGTTAAAACACTACCCGACGATTCAAACAGACCTCTATTATAAAGATTATCATGTTTTTTGC
>JAVHRJ010000617.1:0-1579 GCA_036171595.1 Bacteroidales bacterium | reverse complement strand
ACATCTTAAATTTATACTTTATTTAACTGTCCTAATTTTAGGGAGTATTATACTATTTCAATATCGTATTTATTCAATAACCCAATAACTCCATTCATCGAAAATTTTGCTTTTTTTATTCGATTTGCTTCTGGGTCAATAGAAAAATTATACGAAGTTCTAAAATCTACTTTCTCTAAAGTAGTGTTTGCGAATGTTGTTAAGGTTAAGTCGCAATTGTCAAATATCGAGTTTGTTAAATCTGTTTCGGTAAAGTCAACTTCATTTAAACTAGTATTTTTAAATTTTGTTTTTTTTATGTTTAGTTTATAAAACGAACTGAGGTTTAATATGCAGTTTTCAAAATCTACTGTAAAAAGAAATTTATTACTATCTTCGAAATGCATTCCTAACAATTTGCAGTTTTTAAATTTAATATCTCTAAAAGCTGTATTCGAAATTTTTGCTAAACTTAAATTACACCCATTAAAAGTGCATTCCGAAAAAATAATATTTGATAAACTTGTGTTAGAAAAATTACAGTTGTTAAACTTGCAGTTTTCGTATTCTCCTGCAATTAACAAGGTTTGTGTATAATCTATTTTTTCAAAAATTTTCCCCTCAATGTATTCTTTTTCCATTTTATTGCGAGAGTTTATTGATATTGTGAATGTTGTTAAAATTAACTTTACTTTTGCTCGTATAATTTAAATAATACTTTAACTTCTAAATTATGCGAGTAGCTTTCAACTTCGGCTTTAATGTCTTTTGTTAATTTATCTAATTCTTCAATTGTTTTAATTTCAAAGTTTTTATCGTAATAACAAATAACTTCTGTACACGTTGTTCTCCCTATTTTTGCAGCATTAATATCAATAGTAATAAATTTATATTTATTTTTTTTACAAATTAATTTCCCTTTTAATTCCTCAATAAATTTTTTAGGTGGGGCTGCAAGTAATAAATCAGATATTCCCGACTTAATTAATTTAATTGGTTGATAAACAAAAAAAAGTATAAGTAATATTGTTATACATGGGTCTAAATATGGAATTAATAAACTATATTTTGTGTTTTTTAACCACAGCGACATTAAAAAAACAATAAGCACAATAACACTTATTAACGCATCTAACATCCAGTTAATTGATTCTGTTTGTATTATTTCTGATTTTGTTTTTTTAGCATAATATTTTAATATAAATGTTAAGCTACTGCAAACTACAATCGAAAATATTAAATATTCGGTAACAACGGCCAATTCAATTATTCTTCCGCCAATAATTATTGATTGTATTGATGAAACAAATAACGATATGGCTAATGTCATTAATAAAAGGCCATTTATTAGTACAAAAAATGGTTCAAAAGAATAATATCCGAAATGAAATCTTTCGCTATACTTTATTTTTAAAAGTTTAGATATACGTAAACCTGCCATTGAAATTGTCATTGCAATAACTGTGTAAACTGCATCGAATAACAGCGAAATGGAGTTTCCAAATATTGAGGCCAAAATGCCAGTAATAGCCATTATTACCGAGCCATAAATCGATAGTTTTATTGCAAAAGATTCTTTAAAATTTGAGGCCATTAATTT
>JAVHRJ010000616.1:0-1579 GCA_036171595.1 Bacteroidales bacterium | reverse complement strand
CCAATCTGAATTTATCGGATATGGAAACATGCTACAAACTATTTAGAACCGATATCATTCAATCGATAGAATTAAAAGAAAACCGATTTGGTTTTGAGCCCGAAGTAACAGCCAAAATTGCCAGAGTGCCTAATGTTAGAATTTACGAAGTTGGAATTTCTTATTATGGCCGCACATACGAAGAAGGTAAAAAAATTGGTTGGAAAGATGGCTTTAGGGCTATTTATTCGATTTTAAAATACAATGTGTTTGATAAAACTACCTTTAAAAGCGAAAAAAAGAATAACAATACTATTTCAAGCAAAACATCAAAAAAATGGATGTTTTTGTTTTTCTTAATTGTTTTTGGATACTTTTCATATCTCTCAATTTTTAATAATAGCAAAGTGCAAGGAACGTGGATGAGTGAATTTAAATCGGATAAAGCTGGATATTACTCGTATTTACCTGCAACATTTATTAGTAGTTTCAGCAGAGTTGGATTGCCTAAAAATATTTGGGAACAAACTGATGGAGGTATTGGATTTAAAAATGATAAAGTTATAACAAAATACACTTATGGAGTTGCACTACTTATTCTTCCGTTCTTTCTGATATTACATGTTTTTTTATTAATTTTTGGTTACGATGCAAGTGGGTTTAGTCAACCTTATCATATTCTAGTTAATATAACAGGAGCATTTTATTTGGCTTTAGGGGTAATAACACTTTTTAAGTTTTTAATTTATTATTTAAAAAAATCTACAGCATTTTTTACTGTGCTAATTTTAATATTTTCGACAAACTTATATTATTACACTGCAATGGATTCATTACTTTCGCACGTTTATTCATTTGCAATGTTTTCTGTTTTTCTATATTATTTTAAAACTTATTTAGAAAACGGAAATAAAACAAAAACTTTAATTATTTCGTTTTTTGCTTTTGCATTGTTAGTGTTAATAAGGCCAACAAGTATTTTTATTGGAATAATAATTCCACTACTAGATATTAATTCTTTTAAATTACTAAAAGAAAGGATTTTACATTTTGTTAATTATAAGAGGTTATTATTGTTATTTGGTTCAATATTTATTGTTTTTATTCCTCAAATGATTTATTGGAAATTTGTTTTTGGAAATTTTATTCAATACTCATATGGTGATGAAGGATTTACATATTTAGCAAATCCAAAAATAATTGAAACTTGGTTTGCACCTTTAAATGGATTATTTGTTTATAATCCGGTGTATTTGTTAATTGTATTTGCACTTATTTATTCGTTGTTTAAATTAAAAACTAATCGATATATAGGCATTTTATCTTTTATTTGGGTTGCTTATTTTTCAGCATCGTGGTGGATGTTTTATTTTGGTGGAAGTTTTGGAATGAGAAATTATGTTGAGTACAATGCAATATTTGCACTACCTTTTGGGTTTTTTATTCAGAATGTTTTTGAGAATAAAAATAAGTATTTGAAAATATTTACAACCTTTTTTATAATTTATTCTGCATACTTTAGTATAAATTTAGGAAATAATTTTGGACGTTGTTTTGTAGGGCAATTATGGGATTGGGAAATGTATCAAAACAATTTAAA
>JAVHRJ010000615.1:0-8179 GCA_036171595.1 Bacteroidales bacterium | reverse complement strand
TTATAATAAAAAATAATAAGCTATATTACATCTATTATTCAGCAATACTTGTATTAGAGAATAATTAAAATATTACTTTTCCCCTTCTTCTTTTTTGGTTTCAACTTTAGTATTGTCCTGAATTACTTCAGTATCTACAGTTTCAGTTTTTTGTTGTTTCCCTTTTAAATAATCTGGCAATTCCATACCTGCCATTTTAAATAAATCTTCGAATGGAGGAATAGCTCCAAGCATGCCTGAAAGAAAATTAGCTGTTGAAGATTTTCCATTAGCTGAATTCCCAGATCCATTATCCCAAACAGTAACTTTATCAATTTTAAGATTTTTAATAGCTTCAACCTGGTATTTTACTAATTCTGGAAGTTTATCTGCAATCATAAGCATTACAGCATCACGTGAATTATTACCAGCAGCTTTTACCAGTTTTTCAAAACCTTCTGATTGTTTTGTCAATATTTCGTAAATACCACGAGCCTGAGCATCCATTTTAAAGAAGATAGCATCCCCTTCTCCTTTTGCCAATCGACGAGTTTGTTCAGCTTTAGCTTCAGCATCAATTTCTACTTTTTGTTTTTCAATTTCTGCAGGTACAACAACGTTGGCCATTTGAGTAGCCTTATCACGCAATGCACGCACTATTTCTGCAGATTGTTCAGCAGAATAAGCTTCTTCTAAAGCTTTTGCCTGTTTAACTTTTTCAGCAGCAATTGCTTTTCTATTAGCCTCAGCTTCTTTTTCACGACGATCGGCAACAGAATTTGCTATTGTTATTTTTGCTAAGTTTTCCCCTTCTACTGCAGTTGCATCAGCTGAAGCAACTTTAATACGTTGTTCCTGCATTGCATTTGCTTCTCCAACTAAACCATCACGATTTTTCTCGGCTACTACTTTTTTAGCATCATTTATAGCTTTTGAAGCAGCTTCTTTACCTAATGCTTCAATATAACCCGATTCATCTTTAATATCAGTAACGTTAACGTTTATTAGTTTTAAACCAATTTTTTTTAACTCAGCCTCAACATTTGAAGAAACATTTGCCAAAAACTTATCACGGTTACTGTTAATTTCCTCAATATCCATTGTTGCAACAACTAACCTTAATTGACCAAAAATAATATCTTTTGCTAAATCATGTATCTGTTGTTGTGCTTGTCCGAGCAATCGCTCAGCTGCATTTTCCATAATACCAAATTCGGTTGAAACACCTACAGTAAAGCGTGAAGGAACATCTACACGTATATTTTGCTTGCTTAATGCACTTGTAAGATTAACCTCAATAGAAATTGGAGTTAAATCAAGAAACTGATAATCTTGAAAAACTGGCCAAATAAATGCAGCACCTCCATGTATACATTTAGCAGACCTTCCGCCTTCTTGCGTATTTTTTCCTACCTTTCCATAAACAACTAATATTCTATCAGACGGACATCTTTTATATCTTCTAAAAATAGATATTAGCATAACAAAAACAAACAGAGCAACACAAACAATAACAATAATTTCAATAGGCATATTTCCTCCTTTTTTAATAATATTATTTAAAACATTAAAGACTCATCAAGCTTTTTTTACTAACAGAATATTATTATTTAATACATCTGTAACAATTACCAAAGTCCCAGTTGATATATTTTCTGTTTCATCAGTAATTGCATCTATTTCGCGAAGAGAACTCTGAACTAAAATCTGAATTTTTCCATCACCACTTCGACTTTTAGGAATTGGTATATAAACAGTTCCAGTTTTATTTATAGCATTTTTAATATTCAAATTACCACTCTCAACCAATTTGCTTACAAAATAAAAAATACTGGCCATTAACACCATCATTATTATTCCTGAAACAATTGAAATTGTAATTGTTAATCCATATCCAATTCCTCCATTAAAACAAGCTATACCTGCCCAACCAAAAATGGTAAAAAAAGCAACCATATTTTTAATTGTAAAAAACTGAAATGGAATTCCATCATCTGCTCCAGATGCATCTGAATGACCAGATAAATCGTGGTCCACATCTCCAGCAAAAAGAGAAACAATTGTTTGAATTACAAAAAACACAGAAAAAGGTATTGCAATCATCCAATATACTTTTGGAAACATTTCAAGTGCAGACCACCATGTAGAAAAATCAGAAAACATAGTTTATTAATTTAGCAATGTTCAAATATACATTTTTTTTAAACAATAATAATTTTTCGCATAAAAAAAGAGCTACAATATTGCAGCTCTTTTTTTATTAAATATTTTCGATTAATTACTTTACAACAACATTACGTTTAACTATTGTTGAACCAGTATTAATTTGCATTAGATAACTACCTTTATTTAATTCATTTACGTTAATTTGAGTTGACAATGAATTAACATTAATAGATTTAACTAACTTACCACTTATATCAAACATTAAGATATTATCAATATTTTTATCAGAAACAACATTAATGTTTTGTGTTGTAGGATTTGGATAAGTCATTACCCCTACCGATTGATTATTATTTTCGATACCAGAAACAAATGTTAAATAAACATCAACTTGCGAAAATTCTTGAGCAGGGTCATTACTTCCTACCTCAACTACAGAATGATAATTTCCTGAAGTTAAACCAGTTGTATTAAACGATAAAGTCATTGTTTGTGATTGAGTAGCTAAAATTGTACCTGATGTTGGTGCAACTGTTAACCATTGAACAACAGGATTTCCTTGTAAATTACCTGCTATAAACAAGTTAGCATCAATTGTTGCGTTATACTCTCCCCAACCTGGTCCAATTGAATACCAATTAGCTCCAGCAACTCTTGGTCCAGCATCTAAACCAAAAACATAAGTACCAGAATCTGCTGTAGCTTCGTATCCTATCCATAAATCTTTACCATCAACATAAATTGGAGCATCAAGAGTTATTTCAATCAATTCACCAGCTGTTGTTGAAGTAAATGGCTTATTTACTAATAATGTTCCAGGTCCAGGTGTTATAAACGAACCCCTATCGTATATAAGTAATGATGGATTTGTTGGTATATCATTAACTTGAACCGTAACTGAATAAATTTCTTGTCCAATAATGGGGTTTATATCTGTTGGTGTAAATTTTGAACCAACTTTTGCAGTTACTGTTGAAGCAAATCCTAAACCACTAGTAAAAGCACTTTGAATATGGGTAAGAGCTGATAAAGTAGCTGTTCCAGATATATTATTCACATCATAAGGATATGTTGGGTAAGCAACAAATTCTAAATCTTGATCACCAACATTTGTTACTGTAAAATTTTCAGGAGCTTGACCAGTTGTATTTATAGTGGTTGTGCTTACCGAAATTGTAGGAGGATTTAAACCTGAAGATAATTCAGTATAAGTAACATCATCAACATAATATTTAGGGGTTTGACCAGTAATTGCACCACCATAAAAATCTACTCCACCTAATTGAGAAGCTCCAGCAGTACCATCTGCCTGAGTAGAAAATTTCCATTTTACAATTTGCACACCATCAATATAAAACCATGCTGAATCTAAATCTATATCAACAATATTTTCAATATGAATCCATGCATCATTTAAATGTGTAAAATTAGTTGTAACGTTGTTAGCTTTAATGTTGCCGTTACCATTATTTCCAAAATAAATTTCACTTACCCATTGAATACCTGGACTTTGGAAATGTTGCAAATTAAAATAGCCACCAAAACCTACTGGTATATAATACCAAAACGATACGTTATATTTTCCACTAGTTTTATTGCCTAAAGGTAAAATAATATCGTCAGCTGTACTTGCAATCATTAATGATTTAATAGGACTATGTGCAAAATTTTCAGAAATTGTTGCATCTTCATTCCCACCTGGTAAATTACTCCAAGTTGTCCATGCTGGTGTTGCTTGTTGGGCTAAAAAGCCTCCTGTAGTGTAGGTTTCAAAACTATCTGTAAAAAGAATAGTTTGAGAAAAACCAAAATTAATTGTTAGCAGAACTGCTGCTAAAAAAGTAAAAAGTTTTTTCATGATATTAATTTTAAATTAGTAATTCGATTAATTGTTGCAAATATACAAAAAAATGGAACAAAATAATTTTTGTTCCATTTTTTAATATTCCTTTTAAATTTCTAATTCAAGTTAGCTAATGGTTTATTCTTATCGCTTTCAATAGAATAGCTTAATTTTAAAGTTTTAGATTCATTCGACGATAATTTAATTTTCCAACTAAGCAATCCTGTTGATTCATCTAATTCAGCTCCTTTTATTATCAGAGGTTTTACTATAATATTTTTATCGTTTGAAACTGGTATTTGATCAGTTAAAATTAAATTTACTGAAGAAGTTTTACTGTTTTTTAAATTTATTTCGTAGCTAATTGTTTTAATTTGATTAGTTCCTATAACAACATTTTTTGTGTCTTCTTTTTGCTTTTTACGTTCAACAATTATATTTCTATCACGACCTAATGCAAGCTCAATGGTATCTGACAATTCTGAAGTATTTAATGCAGTTGAACCAACAAAGCTACCATTAAAAAATATACTTGCAGTTCCAGGCAATAAGTCATATTGTTCAAAATCAGTAATTTTAGCAATTAAAAAAGCTTGTTTATCAACTTTAGGTGTTAAATAATAAATATAATCTGTTTTTAAATTTATATTTTGAATTGCAACAATATGGTATTCGCCATCAGATGGGATAGAATAAACTAACGGAATTGAATATTCAACATTTGTCATTGTTTGTACTGTTTGCATATAATTTGCTGAAGTTTGAGCTGGCATATTAAAATTCTCATCTACTGCTACATCTGCCGAAGCTGTTGAAACTTCTGAACGATTTTGCTCTAATTTATATTTTGAAACATTGGAAGTTACTGTATTTCTATATACATTATAGCTCAAATACATTATTGGCAAATAAGGTTTTACATTATTCGTTGTGGGGGTAATAGTTGAAAGTGTAATATTTACATCTTTCCAATCTTCACCACTATTTTGATAAATATTTGCTTTTTGAACAAGCTTTAAAGGTTTATCATTACTCTCTGCTCTAATATCATATGATGAGCTCCATCCTGCATCATTTACAATATAACTTATTTCTAATTTACCAGATGTTTGTGCAGTTGCAAATACTGTTACAACAACTTGATTTTTTGGCTCTTCAACTTTAACAGGATTAACTTGAGAGTTGTACGACTTTAAAGAATTAAGTCTTATTTGCATTTTGTTCTTTTTTTGATTTAGCTTAAACAAAGCCTTTGTAATATCAAGAAGTTTTTTGTTTATTTCAAGCAATTGAGTGCGTATGTAACTTAATCCATCTTTAATTTCTGGTATAGTATCGCTTCCGCCGGTTAAAAGTTTATTATTTTCGATTAATCGTTTTTCGAATTTTAACACATCAGATTGGCTATTAAAATCATCTATTTCAAATTGAATATTAGATAAAGAATCTTCAAGTAAATTAATATCTTTTATTATTTTTATTGGAATAATATTTTCGGCAGGTAATGTAACTTTTGGTTGTTTAATTCTGTGTTTTACATCTAAAATGGTGTAATTTCCTGTACCATTAACTTGAATGCTTGCATCGTTAATTAATGGCGAAACTCCTTCGAAAATAATTTCGTATGTACCAGAATTTATCGATAAAGTTCCTGAACGAAATACCTGTGCCGAAGACAAAAACACAGTCACTTTATCGATTTTTGATTTAATTATTACTTCTTTATTATCAGCATTAATATAATTTGTTACTGATAAAAAGAAAATTGTTAGAAACATTGTTTTTACTATAAAAACAAATTGTTTCATTGTACTGTTAAATTTTTTTTTTAATTTCATAATCGTGTTTTTTAATGATTTTTGAAAATTAGATTCAGAAAACACGAAAATTCCATAAATAATTTAAACTTTACATTTAACTATCAGTTTTTCAATTTTTTGCTTTTCAATTAAATGATAAAATTCTTTTGTTAACGATTTTGAATACCAAATTAAAGCTTCAGAAAATCTTTTTTTATTATATAAAAAATCTCCAATTGAAGTATATGTTAAATAAAACTCAGGATTTAGTTCGCAAAGTCTATCAAATAATTTATTTTCATCGTTAATATTAATTTTCCCTATATTTAATTTACTAATTATTTCTTTAAATTCAACATAATTTTGATAATTGCCATTTGTTAAAAATTCGTCACAACAAATTGCACAATTAATTTCATCAATATCATTTTTAGGACAACCATTTTGCATATTGTTAAAAATATGATTCAAATCATAAGCCATGTATTCACCTAAATTACAAGGATTAGTTGAAACATACATTATTAATTTATCGGGTATAAAAATAACAGAATGATGAGCAATTATTTGATTTATTGTTTTTTCGTTTCCTAAGCCAATATCTGCATTATTAATACCTTTGTTGTTTCTCAATATTTTTGCTATTTTACTAGCATTTAAAGAGCATTCAACATCAAGTAATTCTTTTACTCTATTATATCTGTACATTGTTGAACTTTCGTTAATATTTTCAATATTTGATTTATCGCCCCTTAATTTTTCACTTTGAAAATGATTAGTACAAATAACAGAATCAAAATCGCAAGAATACACATCTGTTTTAAAAGGCGTTTTCTCAATTATTATTGATTTTTTATCGTAAGCAGAACTTACCATTATTGATTCTGAAACAAATATTGTTCGATTATTTGCAATATTAATTGCTTCACTTAAATTATTTGCATATTGTAATATTTCGCGAGCAACAATAGATACAGGTGTAGCCGATTTTTTAGGGATATCGGATTTTGCGCCATTTAAACTAACCGAAATTCCTTTTATATTCATTCCCGATACAACTCCAATCATTCCAGCCCATGTTATCATTGCAAACTTATTCCCATTTGTTGGATTATAAAATGCCAATATTTTATCTTTACAAAAATCGTCGTTAATATAAAAATCGAAATTTCGACCAACTATTAATTTCCCATCTTCCGACATATCGTTTTTTACAGAAAACGCAGTACATCCAACATATTTTTTATCTTGTAATGCATGTCCAATATCGTGTGCTGCATGATAATTTAATATTCGTAAATATGCAGGAGCTAAATAAAAAAACTTTTTAGAAGCTGACTTCGATATTCCGTAAATTTCTTGACAATACTCATTTCCGATATGTTTTGCAATTTTTCTGTTTACAATTCCAATTGCAATTTTTAAAACAAAGCGAAAAATGATGCTCGGAACTTTTAATTTTAATTCATTTACAAAAACATTTTCTTGAAACTCAAAAAGCTCTTTTGTTAACTTACCTGCTGAATAGCCTAATTCAAAAGCTTCGCCCTCAACATACATTTCAAATAAATTATTTCTGTTTTTGCGAATCCAACTTTTGCCAAATTCAAACGAATTAGTTGAAATTTCAGCTCTCTCTTTACTTAATATTTTAGCTTTTCTAATTTTTGGAGGAAAAATATAAATTAAAAATGTTATTATAATTGAAATTATAATGATAAATATTATAACAAAAAACAAAATATTTAAAAATATTTCAAACATTAAAAATTGATTTTAATTTATACTCAATAATGAAAAAATTTATTCAGTTATATTATACGATGCAAAAATAATTAAATCTGCGTTTTATCCGATTTAAAAAATATTTTTTTGCATAATATCAATCTATCATTAGCTTTGCATTTTAAATTTTTAAATTAAAAGAAAACAAATATTAACAATTAAATAATTAATTATGAGCTACTTATTCACATCTGAATCAGTTTCAGAAGGACATCCAGATAAGGTTTCTGACCAAATTTCTGACGCATTACTTGATGCATTTTTAAGTGCAGACCCAGAATCAAAAGTTGCATGCGAAACATTAGTAACAACTGGATTAGCAGTATTAGCAGGTGAAGTTAGAACTGAAGGATATATTGATGTACAAGAAGTTGCACGTCGAGTTATAAATAAAATTGGTTACACAAAAGCAGAATACATGTTTGATGGTAATTCGTGCGGCGTTATTAATAGTATTCACGAGCAATCTAGCGATATTCGACAAGGTGTTGTTCGCACAAAACCTGAAGAACAAGGTGCTGGCGACCAAGGAATGATGTTTGGTTTTGCTTGTCGCGAAATGGATAATTATATGCCAATGACTATTGAATTAGCCCACAGACTATTA
>JAVHRJ010000614.1:0-1589 GCA_036171595.1 Bacteroidales bacterium | reverse complement strand
AAACAAGTTCGGAATGACCAACAATGCGACAAAACAAACTTGACTTGACATTAGTTCATTATTCCGACCAGAACTGAACTCCAAGTGTGGCCAAATTTTCAGGCATAGTTTCTTTGCTTCTAGACTTATCAATGGCTGTTTTTAATTTTTCTACTTATGTTTTTATTATTTTACTTAGGGTAACATAAATAATACTTTTTTACTGTTTTTTCCAATACAGCAATATTCAATTGGTCACTCGCTTTGGCAATGTCTGTGGTTGTTCCGTCTTTAAATAAAATATTGATACTTATCTTATCGCTACGGTAAGCATCATTTGCCACATTACCTGAGAAAACAAAGTAGTTTACTTCTGTGTCATTCAGGCCATATAGTTTTTTTATATCATTTTTTATTTTTCGGATTTTCGTTCCAACAAATGACTGATTTTGCATTTCCACTTTAAACAACTTGCGGTTTACTAATTGTTTGCAAAGCATAGAAAGTACTTTATCACCATGTGATGCCCATACTTTTATTGAAGTCATTATATCAAAATCATCTAAAAGTGCAAAGGCGTCTAATAATTCTGGATTATCCTTAAAATCTTTTTTACTGTATTGTTTGTATAAAAAGGTTCTCAGGGCGGGTGTACAAAACAATTCTACTTTTTTTTGTGCCAGTTCTTTTGCTCGTTTTAATATGTTAACTAATAAATTTTCGGCGCTTAATACGGTTTTGTGTAGATACACCTGCCAGTACATCAGTCTGCGGGCAATAATAAATTTTTCGATTGAATAAATTCCCTTTGCTTCTACCGCCAGTTGATCGTTTGTAACATTTAGCATTTTGATGATTCGGTCGGAACTAATTACACCTTCCGAAACTCCTGTAAAAAAACTATCTCGCTTCAGATAATCTAAACGATCCATATCTAATTGACTTGATACCAATTGGTGCAAAAACTTTTTGTGATATTGATTTTTGAAAATTTTAATTGCTAATGAAAGTTCACCATTATGTTCAATATTAAGCCTGTTCATGAATAGTTGCGAAATATCTTCATGAGTAACATTATTTACAATGCTATGCTCTAAAGCATGAGAAAAAGGACCATGACCAATATCGTGCAAAAGAATTGCAATGGTTACAGCTTTTGCTTCATCATCAGTAATTTCATGTCCTTTGGCCCGTATCTCCTCAATGGCTTCCCCCATCAGGTGCATAGCGCCCATGGCATGATGAAACCTGGTATGTAAAGCTCCCGGATAAACCAGGTTAGTTAACCCTAATTGTTTTATTCGGCGCAACCGCTGAAAATAGGGGTGTTCAATAAGGTCGAAAATAATTTCATAGGGTAAGGAAACGAAACCATAAATGGGGTCGTTAAATATTTTACGTTTATTAGAAAATGAATTCATATTATTGATTTTGTATTGTTTTTGCCGCAAAAAACACTTCGTGCTTGAAATAATTTTAGTATTAGGCTCTGCCAAAGATAATTTAAAGTTATGACACAATTATACTTCATTTTTTAGCCAGATTTTATTCAATATATTTTTTTTCATTATTGTCCGCTAAACAAAAAATAAAAGAGAGGTAAAAATCAC
>JAVHRJ010000613.1:0-1589 GCA_036171595.1 Bacteroidales bacterium | reverse complement strand
GTTTTCAAAACTAGAGTAACGAAATTATTGGCGTTTTCTTGCTGACACTATTTAGCTAAAAGTAACAATAGTCCATAACGCCTGCATGAAAGACATAATAGCAGTTATCGACAGGATGATTGCATTTGAAAATTTAAGTGCCCATCTAAAAACAGATGAATAATTGGGAAGTCGTCTTACTTTTTGATATAACTGTAAATAGTGTAACGCAGTATCCTCAATATTAAAATAATCTTTACATATTTCAATGGAGTTCATACCCATTGACTCTGTGATTTCTTTATTAAAGTAAAAATCAAGTATAAAATTTACGGCTTCCTCTTTTGTATTAAATATTTCTCCATTTTTCCCTCGCACAACAAGATCTTTGTTGCCCGTGCAGTCTGATAATAGAAGACACTTCCCCAACGCCATTGCTTCCATCACAGCAAATGGAAGTCCTTCAAAAAAAGAAGTTGACACATATAAATCGGCCTTTTCTATTTCGCTTTTAACGCCTTCTTTACTAAGCCAACCTGTAGTGATAATATTTGGAGAATTAAGAATTGAAGCATCTGCTCCATCGCCAATCCAAACAAATTCAAAATGTTTCAATTCTGCAAATGAAAGTGCTATATCATTAAATAATTTTGGGTTTTTCTGATCAACCACTCGCCCTGATGTAACAATTCTGAATTTATTGTAATTTTTATCTTTTATAAAAGATTTTTTACTGATTTTCGTTCCATTATTGATAAAATCAGCATTTATACCGCGTTTTAAATATTCCTCTTGTTCCGATAAAGACGTGCAAATAACCTTGCCCCCAAACATATTTGCAAATTTCTCAAACAGTTCATACGACCTCAATTTTATTTTATGGGTATTGTTCATCAGAAAAGGAGCTCCATTAGGCGTATAAATAACTTGTTTGATACCTAACTGCCGACAAGCAATTCTGCCTAAAAATCCAGCCTTGGAAGAGTGCAAATGAATCACATCAGCATCACGGAAACGACTTAGAATCTTTACTAATTCTAAATATGCCATCATATCCTTCACCGGATTAAGCTCTCGCTGCACAGATTTCCAATAAATAAAACGAATATTTTTTTTCGGAAAAAATTTTTTGATTTCTTTTGGCTCTGCTAATTCTTTTCTTTCTCCATGCACAATAATGTGATAATCGCTATTTAGCTGTTCCGTTAAAAGCATTAAAAATGTAGCCAATCCGCCGGCAAAAGGATCAACTATGTGAACTATTTTCATAATTATAATAACCTATATAAGAATAATATATAAAAAATAATCCAAAACTCATATTAGATAAAAACATGATAGCAAAATTAAGTTTTTATGCTATGTTGAAATATTTAATAACTCTTTTAGATCATTTTTATTGGTTGCAAATTTAATATAAAAAAACTATTTTCTTAAAAAATAAATGGGTATAAGTACCTAATTGGATTTCAATAAAATAGCGAAAATCATAAATTTCTTAACTCAAATAGTTGTTTGTATAATACACTTTATCGGGCAAATAAATAGTTTTTAAGTAGTTCTTGCAAGAAAACTCAGTGTCAGATAAGAAAATGTCAAGAATGAGGCTT
>JAVHRJ010000612.1:0-8207 GCA_036171595.1 Bacteroidales bacterium | reverse complement strand
ATTTGACACAACAAATTTATTTTCTTATAATTTCGATTTATTTATTGCAAAATATAACGAAAATGGCGATTTAATCTGGGTTCAGCAGGCTACTTCTACTAACGATTTATTTAGTAGAGCCATTGATACCGACTCAAAAAACAATGTTTATATTGCTGGCGATTTTTTAGATACACTTTCTATTGGCGACACAATTGTTAATGGTCCTATAAATTTTAAAACTGCATTTTTAGCCAAATATAATTCATCTGGACAGTTTTTATGGGTAAGAACAGCTTTTAGTAATTCCTTTGCAATTGCCTATAGTATAGCTATTAATACAAATGATGAAATTTATGTTGATGGTATGTTCGAAGATAGTGTAACATTTCATAATAATATAACATTACACAATTTACCATCAATACATTCAATTTTTGTTGCCAAATATACCGATACTGGTAATTTAATTGGTGCAAGAAAAATTTCAGGACTAGATTGCGTACACTCAAGTTATATTTATGTTGACAACAATAATAATTATTATATTAACGGTTTAGTTTTCGACAATGCAAATATTGGAAATACTACTATTTACAACGCTAATGGATTAAATTTTATAGCCAAATACGATAATAACGATAATTTTATTTGGGTTAAACAATTGCAAGGTGCTTTTATAAATTCCATTAGCACCGACATTGACACTAATATTTATATTTCAGGAGTTTTTTATAGCTCAGCAACCATAGGAAATAATGTTTTTACATCAAATGGAAATTCAGATATTTTTATTGCAAAATATACCCCTTTGGGAAATTTAACTTGGGCAAAACAAGTAGGGAGTAACAGCGATGACGATTGTTTAACAATGTGCAAATGTACAAACAATGATTTTTATATTGGTGGAACATTTAACAACACTGCGTTTTTTGATAACGACTCTATAGTTTCTGTTGGAGGCAGCGACATGTATATTGCAAAATTCGACAGCTCGGGAAATTTCTTTTTCGCTAAAAGTTTTGGTAGTGTAAATAACGATTATTGCTATTCATTAGCATTTTCAAATTCAGAGAAATTATATGCAACAGGAACTTTTAACAATACGTTATACTGGGAAAACGACTCTATACAAGGTTATGGTAGCGACGATATTTTTCTTGCTCAAATGAGCGATGTTTTAATGAATATTAATTTGCATAATGTTTTGTTTGATTTTGTAACATTTCCCAACCCTGCCTGTAATTTTGTAAATTTAAAAATTAATAATAAAAACAATAATATAAAAATTGAATTATATGATTTATATGGAAAAACAATATACAAAAATAAAATTAATTCAAACTCAAATTATATTTTTACACAAATAGATGTTAGCAATTTTCCAACAGGAATATATCTTATTAAAGTATCTGACGATTTTAGTGCCATTACAAAAAAAATATTAAAATATTAGCGTTTAATATCCTTATCAATAGCCTCCATTGCCCTTAAACTCATACCCATACTCGAGAATCCACCATCGTGATACAAATTTTGCATTGTAACTTTTTTAGTTAAATCGCTAAATAATGTTATACAATAATCGGCACAATCGTTTGCATCTGCATTTCCTAATGGCGACATACGGTCAGTAAAATCTAACAAACTATCAAAGCCTTTTACACCACTTCCAGCAGTTGTTGCAGTGGGCGATTGAGAAAAGGATTATAGAGATTAAAACCATTATTTTTTCTTATTAGGTCTAAAAATTAATAACACCTATATTCAGCATTTATTTATTTTCGAAACGAAAACAAAAAACATCATCTTATTATTACAATATTTCCCGATTTTTCGTGAGAAACTCCTCTGAAATCTTTAAACTTAGCAAGCCACTTATAAGTACCAATTTGTACTATATTATTGTATTTTGCACTTCCGTCCCATTTACCAGATTGTTCGGTCGTTTCGTCAAAATTTGTTGTCTCCCAAATAATTTCACCCCAACGGTCATAAACTCCTAGATAGAATCCTTCTTCTTTTATGCCATGAGCCAAAATATAAAACTCATCGTTTTTATTATCGTTATCGGGTGAAAAAGCAGTTGGGGCATAAAAAGTATATCCTTCTTTAATTTCAACTGGATAAGCGACAGTATCTAAACAACCATTTTCAGAAATAGCAACTAATTCAACTGAAAATAAACCAATATTCGGGAATCGATGAATAGGATTTATTAAATTAGAAGAATCACCATCGCCAAAATTCCAGTAACTTGGAATTCCATTTTCGGTCATGTTTGTAAATGTAATAACTGGATTTGTAAAATATGCAACATAAGGATTCCAAATGAAATGTGCAATAGGTTTAGCCCAAACAGTTATAAAATTGTTATATGTTATAACATTTTGACAATTATGTTCTGAAGTTACTGTTAAAGTTACATTATAAACTCCATCTTGTGTAAAAGTATGAACTGGATTTTTAGCAAGTGAAAGGTCGGCATTATCTCCAAAATTCCATAAATATGTTTGTCCGTTTTCGGGGTTTAATTCGTTAAACTGAACAGTAAGTGGCTGGCATCCATAAGAGAAATCGGCATTCGCATTAGCAGGTGGCAAAGGAAATACGGTAATGTAAATCGAACTTGTATCAGATGTTCCGCAACCATCTTGTGCTGTTATTGTGTACCAACCAGATTGCTCGGGATATATATAAACAGGATTTGTTACGATATTTCCATCATTATTAAATAAAGTGTATGGAGCACCAATTCCACCAGTTATAACAGGTGTAATAATTACAGGTTCTCCAATACAAATACTATTTGCATTTTGATTTAATGCAAGTTCAACTTTTGGTGAAACCGTAACAATCGTTAATGAAATATTACTTGCACATCCGTTTACATCTGTAGCAGATGCGGTATAAGTTGTTGTTGTATCTGGGTTTATAGTAATAAAAGCATTGGAAAGCAAACCATTCCAATAATAAGTATATGGTTCAGTTCCTCCGGTTGCACTTATATTTAAAGTAGTTGATAAACCATAGCAAATACTTTGATTAGGTGTTGAGCCAATTACAAATTGAGTTGGTTCATTAATAATTGCTTCATTTATTTCTGTACAACCATTTATATCGGTAATTGTTACAGTATATAAGCCGGCGTAAACATCAGTTAAAGCAGATGTGTTTGAACCATTATTCCATTGATACGAATAAGGGAAAGTTCCACCAGTTGGGGTAGAAACTACCATCCCATTTTGTTGTCCATTACATAAAATATCTGTATGAGATATTGTTGAAGTTAATAATGTTGGATTTGTTACAGTAACAAAAGTTTGCGTTGAGGGGCAGTTATTTAACGAAACTATTAGTCCAATTGTTTGTATACCAGACGCTTGCCATGTTGCAAGATGTGGACCTATACCAATTCCAGGAACGACATTAGCATTATTCCACGTCCAGTCAAAAGTGCAAAGTGGATTTCCTGTTCCTGTATAAGTTACTGTTGAAGCATTGCCATAACATGGAATATCAGTAACTGTAAAGTTAGATGTTGGTGGTTGTGTTAATTGAACAAGAACTGTATCAGCATCAATGCAACCGTTTCCATTATCTTCGTGCCATATTAACGAATAAATGCCAGTTGTTCCTACAGTTATTGTTGCATTAGGAGAATTAACTGATGGATAAAAATTAACGTTTTCTCCTAAAGCTACTGTCCAAATTCCGGAACCTACACTTGAAATTGCGTTTAAATTATAATTTAATTGACAAACTGCGGTGTCAATACCGGCGTTAGAATTTGGCATTTCAGTTACATTAACAGTATATTGTGCAGTATTAGTGCAAGTGTTTGCATCTGTTCCTGTAACATAATATGTTGCATTGTTATTTGGTGAAACAGAAATACTATCTGTTAATTCACTTGTACTCCAGATATAAGAAATTCCTCCGTTTGCTGTTAAAACTGATGATTGTCCGCTACAAATATTAGATGTGCCGGTTATGCTTATTGTTGGCGGAACATTTACAATAACTGTTATCTGAGTAATTGCTGTACAACCTGTTACATCAGTTCCTGTAACAGAATAAGTTGTTGTAGCCAAAGGTGTTGAAGTAACTGAACTGCCTGTTGTTCCCGATAACCCACTTCCCGACCAAACATAAGTAGAAGCACCACTAACAGTTAAAGTAGAAGTTTCATCAGGACAAATTGCAGATGGTGTTGCTATTGCTGTAATAACGAGTTGTGGTGGTTGGGTAACAGTTACTGATTGAGAAGCTGTGCAACCAAAGCTGTCAGAAACAGTAATTATATAATTATTTGCAACAATATTATTCAAATCTTGCGTTGCAGCACTATTTGACCATAAGTAAGAATAGGGAGTCATACCTCCTGCTACTGAAATATCAACAGAACCATCATTTCCGCTATAACAAGTAACATTTGTAATGTTATCAATTGTTATAACTAAAGGTAAAGTTAAATTATTAATAATAATTGTATCAAGTGCAGTACACCCAACATTATCGTTTACAGTAACAAAATATGTTCCTGCAATAATATTTGAAATATTTTGTGTATTCCCAACATCAGGCGACCATAAATATTGATAAGGTGAAGTTCCACCAGTAACCGTAAGAATTGCAGAACCAGTACTATCGCCATTACATAAAACATCAACAGAAGTGTGTGATGTTTGTATTGGCGGATTAATATTTGAAAGTGAAACAGAATCTTGAACGGTACAACCATTTGCATCAGTAATTGTTATAAAATATTCGCCAACACTAATATTTGTTATAACATTATTTAATGAAATAATACTTCCTGTTACATCAGCCCATTGATAAACATAAGGTGGATTTCCACCAATAGCAGTTGCTGTTGCACTTCCTGAACTTGTGCCATAACAAAGAACATTTGAAAATAAAACAGTATCGTGTAAAGGATTATTTACAGGAACGACATATACAATAGGGGCAATGGTTGTATCAACGAAATAGCCATCAATAAGCCAAGGCATAAATAAAGGTGGCCCAAATAATGGTGGACCTGCGAATGTTCCAAGTGTTAAAGTATCTTCGTAAAGCAAAAAATTTCCTGATAATATTGGATTTGATGGAGTTCCAATGCTATAATCAAGCTCAAGAATTTTTATATAAAAATCGGCTTCTATAGTGTCTCTAACCATGTTTGTTAACCATGGATCAATTGTGTGAGTAATTGTTACAGGTAAAGAATCAAAATTACTGCAAGGAATTTTTAGCTGTAAATCGTAATCGGCACAGAACTTAATGCTATCACTTGTTCCCGATTCTATAATTACTCCTAAGGTATCAAGAACATTATAATCTATTGCCATTGGAAATTGAAAAACATTCCAAACATTTGGATAATGATTGGGAGGTATTGGAATTCCAAAAAGAGTATATTCCTGATTATCTTCAAAACTAAGTGTTTGATTCATGGTATTTGTGAGCAATAAATTAGCATCAATCAGGTCCCACGTAAGATTTGCAGTAAAATCTTCACCAGATATTGGGTCGGTAAACAAATAAATGCTTGTATCACCTTCTTCGTACTGCAAAGCTTGATAAACTGATTCAAGTCCTTGTAATGAAGGAATATAAGACAAGTAATGACTCATCATTTGAACAAATTTTACAATATCAAGATTTATATGGAGATATTCGTCATTGCCCCAAGTATATAAGCGTTGTTCATTTTCTATCCATTTTGTATAATTTTGAATATCAGGAATTGAAATATCACCACTTATTCCGATTAAATCATAAAATACCGGAGGAAACTGAAGTGGCCAACCAATTGAATCGTGAAGAAGATAAACAGAATCAATAACGGTATTTCCTGTAAAAGGGTCGGTATGATATGCAACCCAAGGTATCACGTATTCGTTATTAACAAGATCAACTAAAAAAATATCGAAAGTATCAAGGTTTATATTAATAGGTTCAAAAATATTAAGTGTATCCCAGGTAATGTTAAACGGGTCTGATGGGTTAGAATAAATAAGGTCGGCATGTGCCTGAAAGTCCATATTGATAAAAAGCTCAATTTTACCGGCATCGGGCCAGTCGGCATAAATATCCCAGTTGTCGTAGTCAGTTGGGTGAACAACAGTATCTTGTTCACGATATTCCGAAGGAATTGTTACCCAACTACCATTAGAAAATGAGCCATTTGGTGGAAAGTCCATTGAAATTTTTGTAGGATAATTTACCTTTACTGCACCACCGCTCCATCCCACCATCTCGAATATCATTTGCATATTGACATAAGCGCCATAGTCAAAAATCATTCCTACAGAGTCGTCAATTGGCCAAGGCATTGAATATACAAATGAATACTGGTCAGCATAAGGACCAATAGTAAAATCTAAAAGTGTATCTATCTGATTTATACTCCATGCATTTGAGCCTGAACCCCACATACCAACTGTATCGGAATGCCATGGAATATCGTGTATTACAGAGTTTTGTGAAATGATGGTATTCCCTATCATTAAAAAATACAGAAAGAAAAATATTTTAAATAAACTATTCATTTTTTAATAACCGAATTAAAAAAAAATATAAAACAAAATTAAAATAAAATTCAATATTATTGACGTATTATTAAAATTGAACTTGCTTTATTTTTTAAATGTTTTTTCAAATTCTTTTTTTACGTAATCTACGTTAACTGGCTTAGCGGCTATAGATAGTTTATTGTCTAACACATAAAGAGATGGAAGTGCCCATGTGTTATAAATTCCGGTTAATGAGTTGTTTTGCTTACAAGTTACATTAATCCAATTACATTGTTGCTTTTTTAAAAAAGTTTTCCATTTAGTAATATTTGTGTCGAGTGATACGGTAAAAATTTGAATTCCAAATTCTTTATACTTATTATTTATTTCGGTTAATTGTTTAAAAGTTTCGTTAATATGTTTAGTATTTGACGACCATAACATTAATAAAATCATATTTGATTTAACTGATGACAATTTTATTTCATTACCAGTAGAGTCAATTCCAACAATATTTGGAGCTATTGAACCTATTTTTAAGCTTTTAATAATATTTGTTTTTTTTGTTATTTCTGTGAACTTTTCGGTTTTTAATATTCCGTGATTCTTAAATAAATAATCGTCGTATAATTTTACATATACTTCTTCGAGTTGAGTTTTTTCATATAAATTTATTAAAAGAGGTAAAACATAGTTGTACATATTGTTATTTGTCCTTGCTTTTTTTAAAATAAACTCATTTGCATAATTAAATCCTATAGCGTTTCTTGGTATAACAATTTTCTCAATATAGTAATTAATTGAGTTAAAAACAAATGCTGTATTAAGTAGTAACGAGTCGGTAAAATCAATGTTATCGAAAAAATGAGTTAAAAGAAATTCAATATCATTGTCGTACTTATTTTCTGATGGGTGTGAGAGCAAATAAAGGTTTAAATTAGGTATTAACGAAGCTTTAATTATTTTTGAAATAAACAGGTTTGTGTCAATATTAATAATACTATCTGAATAATTTTTAATTTTATAAGTAACGGATCCTTTTAAGAAATTTATTCTTTCCAACGATTGTGCATTTTGTTTATTTTTTGATTTTTCTTTAATAGATTCAATAATATTGTTTAAATTTTTTATTTGAGAATTTTTATATTGAATAAACATGTAGTATGTTTTATTTTCGTTACCTTTTAATACTTCCATACTATCTGTTAGATGCGGATACTTTGTTTTAAGTATTATTTCTGAATCGTGGTCAATAATAATTTCAATTTTAGAACTATCATCAAGAAAAATCATGTACATTCCTTTAGTAAGATTATTATTACTTTTAAATTGAACAACATCTCCAATAAAGTTGCTTGTTGTAATAACATTTAGTTTTTGTCCAAATTCGGAACAAAAATAAGCTTGTTTAAATTTATTGTTTTGCAGTGTTAATTTTACCGAAACCTGAGCAATAGAATTTAATGAAACAACTATTGAAAAAAAGATAAATAAAAAAAGGTTTTGCATAATAAATTGCAATTTATTAAAACAAGTTACCAAAACATTTTTTTTCTTATCCATGCAGGTTAATCGCATATTGTACTAAAGGAAAAACAATTTATCGAATAGAAGGAATATAAATTAAAGAATACGAAAAGTTATAAATTACTGTTTAATATCCTTATCAATAGCCTCCATTGCCCTTAAACTCATACCCATACTCGA
>JAVHRJ010000611.1:0-8208 GCA_036171595.1 Bacteroidales bacterium | reverse complement strand
TAGAGAAAGACATTGAAAAACAGAAACAAGTAGAAATATATTGAAATAAAAAACAGATTAAAAAAACAGAAAAATCGTGTTAAATATTAAATAATGGGAACAAATAAATTCATTCAAGTTAAAGATTTGGTTGTTTATCAGTTAGCAAGAAAACTGTCATTCTTAGTTTGGAAAATTTACGAAAAGATAAATAGGCATTTGCAAAAAATTTTAAGTGACCAATTTATTAATTCAACATATTCTATTGATGCAAACATAGTTGAGGGATACGGAAGATTTCGTTTCCGCGACAAAATTAAATTTTATTATATTTCACGTGCATCAATGAGCGAATCTGTTTCGCATTGGCTTGAACTTCTTTTAGAAAGGAACAAAATTAATGTCGATGAATACAATGAATTTAGAATTGTTGCAGATAAACTTCAAATATTGTTAATTTTAAGGTTCTCGGTCATGCTGAGGCACTCGAAGCATGACCTACCGTATCCATTGTCAGTCTTCGAGTACCTCAGACTGACAGAAAACTCAATAACTTTATTACAACAACCTATAATCAAATAAATAAAAACAATGAGTAACTCTAACAAATTATTTCTATAAATTCAAACATTTTAATGCAATATGAAAGATATTAAAAACATCGAAATAATGTCGCCAGTTGGCTCTTACGAAAATTTAATGGCCGCAATACAAGGAGGTGCGGGTTCTATTTATTTTGGTGTTGGTAATTTAAATATGCGATCAAAATCAACATTCAACTTTACTATTAACGACTTAAATAAAATTGTAACAATATGTAATGAAAATAATTTAAAAAGTTACTTAACAATTAACACAATAATTTACGACAATGAATTAGACGAAATGCAAGAGCTTGTTTTTGCTGCAAAAAAAGAAGGAGTAACAGCAATAATAGCAAGCGATATGGCAGCAATAGAATGTGGAATAAATGCAGATATTGAAGTACATGCATCAACACAATTAAATATTAGCAATTACCAATCTGTAAAATTTTTTGCAAAATATTGCGATGTAATGGTACTTGCACGCGAACTTACCATTGAACAAACTGCAGAAATTTGTAAAAAAGTTGAATCAGAAAATTTATGTGGACCATCGGGTAAAAGAATTAGAATAGAAATTTTTGTGCATGGGGCATTGTGTATGTCTATTAGTGGAAAATGCTATTTAAGTTTACACGAAAACAACCATTCGGCCAATCGCGGAGGCTGTTTGCAAAATTGTAGAAGAGGATACACTGTTACCGAAAAAGGAAGCGAATACCAACTAGATATTGAAAACGAATACATAATGTCGCCTAAAGATTTATGTACAATTAATTTTCTTAATAAAATTCTTGACGCTGGCGTTACAGTTCTTAAAATAGAAGGCAGAGCACGCGCTCCCGAATATGTTAAAATTGTTACAAAATGTTATAACGAAGCTGTAGAAGCCTGGAAATTAAATAATTTTACAGACGATAATATTGAAAAATGGATAAATAAACTTAAAACTGTTTACAATAGAGGATTTTGGGGTGGATACTATTTAGGGAGTAAATTAGGCGAATGGACTAAAAATTATGGCTCGTCGGCAACAAAGAAAAAAACATATATTGGAAAAATAACAAATTACTTTAAAAACATTTCAGTTGCCGAAATTTTAATTGAAACTGGCACAATTGAAATAAACAACGAGCTTTTAATAATTGGACCATCAACAGGCATTGTTGAGCATAATGTTACCGAAATTAGACTTGCCGACAAAACAATATGTAACATTGTGCAAAAAGGTAAAACATGTAGTATTGCAATTAATAATTTAGTTAGAAGAAACGATAAAGTATATAAATGGGCTGAAAACAAAAGTTAATTATGATAGATGTTAAAAGTCAGAAAATATTAATTGTTGAAAACGAATATTCGTTAAACTCTTTAATTGCAATTAAATTAAAAGAGGCTGGGTTTTACTCGCAAAGCGTGTACTCTGGTGCCGAAGCTAAAACTTTTATTAAAGCCAATCCCGATTATTTTGCAATACTCGATTACGGATTAAATGATATTACTTGCGAACAACTTATTTACGACCTTTCAAACGAAAACATTAATTTTCCTTATATAATTATTACTGGATATAACGACCAAGAGCTTATTATTAGAATGATGCAGCTTGGCGCTTTCGATTATATTGTAAAAGATGTTGGATTTACCGACTATTTGCCATCTTTATTATTAAAATCAATAGAACGATATATATCAAAAAAGAAATTAGACGATTATCAAAAAGAAATAACAAAAAGTGAAGAACAGTTTAGAAATATTTTTAACAATATTCAAGATATTTATCTTATTATTTCTAAAGATTTTATTGTTGAAGAAATTAGCCCGTCGATAGAACCAATTTTAGGATTAGAAAAAAACAATATTATTAATAAAAAAGTTTCTGAATTATATGTATTAAGTAGCGATTGGAAACGCCATTATCGTCAAATTTTAAAAACAGGCAATTTAAAAAATGCCGAAGCATTAATAATAACAACCCCAACAATGGGAGCTAAAATTTGCCTTATTAATGCAAAAAAAGTTTTTTTTAGTTCGATCGAACAATTTAAAATTATTGCTACAGTTCGCGATATTTCTGAATATAAAAAATTAGAAAACGAATTAATTACTAAAACAATTAAAGCTGAAGAACACGAACGAAAAAGAATTGCAGAAAGCCTTCACGATGACTTAGGGCCACTACTTTCGGCTGCAAAAATTTACATTAATTTACTAAAAAATAAAGATAAAACTATCGAAGAACAAAACGAATTAATAACATCTATATCAGAAATAATAGACGAATCGATAAAAAATATGAGAAGTGCCGTTAATGCATTAATGCCTTCGACATTAAGCGATTATGGTATCGAAAAAGCATTTCAATCATTTGTCAATAAATTAAAATTAAATGTTAAAACAAATATAAATTTTAGCTGTAAATTAAATCAAGATAGATTTGGAGCTGTAATAGAAACTACAATTTACAGATCGGGTATTGAGCTAATTAACAATGGATTAAAACACTCGTATGCTTCAAACATTGAGCTTAATATTGAACAAATACAAGATAGTTTATGGTTAAAATATTCCGACAATGGAATCGGTTTTAATTATAACGAACAACAACAACCTAATAAAGCACATGGACATGGATTATCAAATTTAATTAACAGAATAAAATCGCTTCACGGAAAAATAAATATTAAATCTATTCCTGAAAAAGGAACTTCAATTCAAATTTTATTTGTGTTAAGTAACATGTACGACTTATAAATTACTTATTAATATTAATTTAATAAAACACATTTGATTTTCGTTTTATTTATATTATAAATTTAGATTTTTAAATATTAAATATATTGTTATTTTTGTGAACCCAAATATTTAAAATATGGAAAAATTAAAAGTATTTATTGTTGACGATCATTCAATTTTCAAGAAAGGATTAACTGCTCAATTAAAAGAATTCCATTTTTTAGAGTTAATAGGCACAGCCGAAAATGGTCAAGACTTTCTTGAAAAAATTGAGTTAAATATGCCCGAACTGGTTTTTATGGATATTAAAATGCCCATAATGAATGGTATTGAAGCAACTCAAATAGCCTTTAAAAAACATCCCGAACTTAAAATAATTGCATTATCAATGTTTGGCGAAGAAGAATATTTGCAACAAATGCTTGATGCTGGAGCTAAAGGTTTTTTGTTAAAAAACATTGAAAAAGACGATCTCGAAAAAGCAATTAAAACAGTATTAGAAGGAAATAACTATTTTTCGCAAGAACTATTAACCATTATTACCTCAAAATTTGTTACTAAACCAAACCCCGAAAAATTTGAAAATAAAACATTAGATATTTCTGAACGCGAAAAAGAAGTATTACAACTTATTTGTCAAGGTTATACAAATATAGAAATTGGCAACAAGTTAAACATTAGCCCACGTACTGTTGATGGACATAGAGCAAACTTATTAGATAAAGTAGGAGCTAAAAATTCAATTGGGTTAGTAACCTATGCTATTAAAAACAAATTAGTTTGTATTTAGTTTTTCATTTCTTAACATAATGCAAATAAAATAATATTAGCTTTGTTTAACTTTTAACTGTTGTTTCAAAATGAATTCTATTTGCAATTGATTTTCCTAAAGTTATTTCATCGGCATATTCTAATTCATCACCAATTGCAATACCACGAGCTATAGTAGAAATTTCAACATCAAATTTGCTAAGTTTTTTATAAATATAAAAATTTGTTGTATCGCCTTCCATGGTTGTGCTAAGGGCTAAAATAATTTCACGAAAATTATTTGACAATGCCTTTTCTTCTAAAGTTGTAATATTTAAATCGGACGGACTAATTCCATCCATTGGCGAAATTAATCCACCTAAAACATGATACATTCCTTTGTATTGATGTGTGTTTTCAATTGCCATAACATCTTTAACCGATTCAACAACACAAAGCAAAGTAGAGTCACGTTTAGGGTCACTACAAATTTCACAAATATCATTATCTGATATGTTATGACAAAGTTTACAATATTTTATTTCTTCGGATAATGTAATTAACGAATTTGCAAATTCTGAGACATTAAGCTTCCCTTGTTTAAGCAAATGCATTACTAAACGGAATGCTGTTTTATTGCCAATACCTGGCAATTTTGAAAATTCGTTTACAGCTTTTTCGAGCAGTTTAGAAGGGTAGCTATTTACGTTCATAAAACAACTAATAAATTAACACAAAGATAAAATAAATACTTAAAGAGGAGTTCTATAAATTAAATTTTACCACAAAGTGCACTAAGAAAAAATTCACAAAGAACACTAAAAACTCAATAAGAGTAATCCTTTGGGAACTTTGTGCATTCTTTGTGTTCTTTGTGGTTAGTTCTTTTTTTGAATTTTTAGAACCCACCTAAAGTATTTTAGGCATTATAAGTACTTTATTAACTCAATGCAATTATTATTTTTTTAGGAAAGTTAATATGGAATGTGTATAATTGCAAAAAGTAAAACAGATGAGTTCAACATTAGTATTTGTTATAATAACATTATATTTTTCATTACTACTTATAATTGCACATTTTACTTCTAAAGGAGCAACATCTCATACTTTTTTTAATGCAAATCGAAAATCACCATGGTTTATTGTTGCATTTGGAATGATAGGCACTTCACTTTCGGGAGTTACATTTATGTCGGTTCCTGGTTGGGTTGGCACAACTCAATTTTCGTACATGATTATGGCACTCGGATATTTATTTGGGTATATTGTTATTGCAACGGTTTTATTGCCAATGTATTATAAATTAAACCTAACCTCTATTTATTCTTATCTCGAAACACGATTTGGATTTTGGTCGTACAAAACTGGTGCGTTTTTCTTTATTATTTCGCGAAGTTTAGGGGCTGCGTTTAGAATGTACATTGTTATAAACGTACTTCAAGTTTTTGTTTTTGATGCTTGGAACGTTCCTTTTTGGGTTACAGTTTTAATTTTTATTGTGTTAGTTATTTTATATACATACCAAGGCGGTGTAAAAACTATAGTTTGGACCGACTCGTTGCAAACAATTGGAATGTTAACTGCAGTTGTTTTAACGCTAATATTTGTTACAAAAGAATTAGGATTTACATTTAGTGAACTTGTTCAAAAAGTAAACGATTCCGAAATGTCGAAAATGTTTTTTATAGATAATTGGAACGACAAACGCTACTTTTTAAAACAGTTTTTGGCAGGCATGTTTATAACCATTACCATGACTGGACTTGACCAAGAAATGATGCAAAAAAACTTAAGTTGTAAAAACCTAAAAGATGCACAAAAAAACATGTTCACTTTTTCTATAATTATGGTTTTTGTAATTTTTATGTTTTTGTTTTTAGGTGCAATTTTATATATATATGCAAATATAAACAGTATCTCAATCCCAAAAACAACCGACGACCTGTACCCTTTACTTGCTTTAAAATATTTTAGTCCAGCAATTGGAATTATATTTCTAATTGGTTTAATTTCTGCAGCTTTCCCCAGTGCCGATGGGGCTTTAACTTCTTTAACAACTTCGTTTAGTATCGATTTTCTTGGACTTAACAAAAAAAATATCGACGAAAACAAAATTCGCAAAACGCGATATAAAGTACATTTATCTTTTGCTTTGTTATTGCTATTAATTATAGTTGTTTTTAAATCGATAAATGACCAGGCAGTAATTGGAAAATTACTTACTGTTGCAGGTTATACTTATGGCCCATTATTAGGGCTGTACAGTTTTGGATTGTTTACAAAAATTAATGTTAAAGATAAATTAGTGCCAATTATTGCAATATTGTCGCCCACATTTTGCTTTTTGTTAAGCACATTTTCAAAAGAACTTTTTAACGGATATGAACTCGGTTACGAATTACTAATTATTAATGGATTAATTACATTTGTATTGTTATTAATAATTAAAAGAAAAAAAGATTAATTTTTTCAAAAATCAATTTTTCTGTTTTAGTAATTATAACTAATTTTGATGAATTAAATTTCATTATAAAATAATTAAATTCACGAACATGACAAAGATAAAAGTAGGAATTAACGGCTTTGGAAGAATTGGACGAAATGTTTTTAAAATTTCATTAAACCACCCTAATTTAGAAATTGTTGGTATTAATGATTTAACAGATACTCAAACTCTTGCACATTTATTAAAATACGATTCTACACAAGGCAGATTTGATGGAACTGTAACTTTTGATAACGAAAATTTAATAGTTAACGGAGTAAAAATTAAGGTAACTGCCGAAAGAAGTCCAGCAAACATTAAATGGACTACAACTCCCGATGTTGTAATTGAATCAACAGGAAAATTTGTTAGCAAAGAAAGTGATAAAGGTGGTTATGGCGACCATTTAAAAACTGGTGCAAAAAAAGTAATTCTTACTGTACCTGCTAAAGACACAATTGATAGAATGATAGTTTTAGGTGTGAATAATGAAGATTTACTACCAACCGATTTATGTGTTTCTAATGCAAGCTGTACAACAAATTGCCTTGCCCCTGTTGTAAAAGTTTTAAACGACGCTTTTGGAATTGAAAATGGTTTTATGACTACAATTCACTCATATACAAACGACCAAATGATTTTAGATTCTCCTCATAAAGATTTACGTAGAGCTCGTTCTGCTGCTGTTTCACAAATCCCAACAACAACAGGTGCAGCAAAAGCGGTAGGAAAAGTAATTCCTTCGTTAAAGGGTAAACTCGATGGAATGGCTGTTAGAGTACCTACTCCAACAGGTTCTTTAGTAGATTTTGTTGCAAACTTAAAAGTTGAAGTAACTAAAGAACAAATTAATTCAGCAATGAAAAAAGCTGCCGATGGTTCATTAAAAGGAATTTTAGAATATACCGAAGACCCAATAGTTTCTGTTGATATTATCCACAATCCACATTCAAGTATTTTTGATGCTCAAAGCACAATGGTACTTGGTAAAACTGTTAAAATTTTATCGTGGTACGATAACGAATGGGGTTACTCAAACAGAGTTGTTGATTTAATTTCGATTCTTTTTAAATAATTTTTTTTGTCATTCTGAACGGAGTGAAGAATCTATTTATCATATTTTAAAGTTCATAATAAGATAATAACTAATAAAATGGCACAAGTAAGGGTTACAAAAGAATTTAAATTCGAAATGGCTCATGCCTTATGGAATTACGATGGCCTTTGTAAAAACATTCATGGGCATAGCTATATTTTATATGTTACCGTTTTAGGCAAACCAATAATTGAAGAGAATAATAAAAAATTGGGAATGGTTATAGATTTTGGCGACCTAAAAAAGATTGTAAATCAGGTTATTGTAAACGACATGGACCATTCTTTAGTTGTTAGCGATAAATCTAAACATCAACCATTATTCGAAACTGGCGAAATGTTCGAACGTCATCATATTTTACCTTATCAGCCAACTTGCGAAAACATGGTAATTGATTTTGCACAAAGAATTAAACAACTACTTCCCGAAACTGTAAAACTTTATAGTGTTAGGTTGTACGAAACCGCAACTTCTTATGCCGAATGGAATATTGACGATAACAAAAATTAAATTTATATAAATAAAAAAGCCCAACAAATTTTGTTGGGCTTTTTTTATATTTAGTCTAAAAATTTATT
>JAVHRJ010000610.1:0-1592 GCA_036171595.1 Bacteroidales bacterium | reverse complement strand
AAATTTTTCTGTTTTAAAACTGTTTCTAAATCTTTTTTAGCATTATCATTAGAGTAGGAAGCATCTGTAAAATCTAAACTTGTTAATGGTTTTTTTCTATCCATATATTCAATAAAATATTCGCGATTTTCATTTTTTTCGATTTTAGCATTTAAGTATGTTTTAGTATAAATTCGACTTCCATTTTTTGAATGTTTCAGTACAATAAAATCATTCTTCAGTCCAAATTCATATAAATCCTTACTCCAACGCCAAGCCCAATCCGCTCTATTATATTTACCAGTTTTACGTTCGAGATATTTATTATAATCACTACCGGGATATAGTTTTATCCCCTCAAGCTCAATTTCATAATCAAGACTTGAACTATATTGTAAACTATCATAATCCAAAGTTTGATTTAATTTATATAGTCCTCTTTTATTTATGTATTCGTCAGAATATTTGAAACCTTTATCATTATGCTCTAATCCTTCAATTACACCAAGATTTTTATCTTTACAATAAACTAATATAAAATCGTGATTTAAAGCAATTTTATTTGTGGTTTTTCCTGATGCTTTTGTGATACGAGGTAAACTCGCTATAAAATTATTTGTAAATATCTCATCACACAACAATTTAAGTTGTGATTGTTCATTATCATCTATTGAAATAAAGATTACTCCTTTGGGGCTTAGCAATCTTTTAGCTAATCGCAATCGTTTATTCATAAACGATAACCATTTGCTATGACGGTAGCTATCTTCCTTATCGACAAATGTATCGTTGTATTTAAAATCCTTATTGCCTGTATTATATGGAGGGTCTATATAAATTACATCAATTTTATTTTCGTGAGTAAAACATAGAGCAGTTAGAGCATGTAGGTTATCTCCTTCTATTAAAACATGATTTGGAATTTCTTTAACAGATTTATTAATTATTGCCTTGCTTGTTTCTTCTGATAATACAGGGAGATTATCTAATAATTCCAGTTCTGCATTTTCCTTTTTTTCTTCCCAGACCAGACCATAGCGTTTGTTATGATTAATGAGTTCGATGAGTTCTGACTTTTCAGATAAGGTAAACCCTTCCGAAAGTCTTATTTTCTCAACAAGTTCCAGCTTGTTTAGTTTTTTCATTTGATTTTTTGTGTTTCCAGCCACAAAAAATCTGCGTGGGTCATTCTACTAATCCGCTACTGAGGTACTGGAATACCTACAAAACGAAAAAAGCAAAAGCCCACGCATTGCGTGAGCGTTTTGGCTTTAATCTCGTTTTGTTTAAAAATTTCCAGTTTTCAGTAGCGAGAAAGAGCTTAACGCAAATTCTTATATGTCTTTATTAATACTTCTTTATTTCAATATTTATAGTTTATTTATAGCAAATATATGACTTTAACAGGAATATTTTACAGCCAAGAAGCAAATTCCCTTTGCCTTTGCTTCGACATCACTCGGAACATTACCAACTATTATTTGTGTATGTAAATCCGTATGTAGTAATTAAAAAAGCCTGATAATCGTTTGATTATCAGGCTTTTTAAGAATCATTAAGTGATCCCGCTGGGATTCGAACCCAGGACCCCTACATTAAAAGTGTAATGCTCT
>JAVHRJ010000609.1:0-1595 GCA_036171595.1 Bacteroidales bacterium | reverse complement strand
AACAATCGGAAAAATGGGATGGTAGGGCTAAAAACAATAAAATTGTTCAAGTTGGTACTTATACCTGGCTTGCTAAATTTAAAGATTTTAGAAATACCGACCACGAAAAAACCGGAGCGGTAACGGTTATTAGGTAAATAAAATATTTGTTTCATGTTTACAAGTCCTCTATTTAAAAATAGGGGGCTTGTTTTATTTTATAAAATGGGCAACCTATTTTATTTTTCTTCGTCTTATTAAAAACACTAATTTTACAATTCGGGCATAAAATAAATTTAATATGAATATACATTATCAAATAAAACAAAGTATGTTAATCGTGTTTTTTGTAATTTTTTCAATTACAACTAATGCTCAACAAATTGCAAACAAATACTCTGTTTGGCAAAACAATCAAAATTCACTAAAAACTTTTATCGAAAATAAAGGGCAGTTTGCTAATATTAACGATAAAAAAGTTTTATTTGCCAGTTATGATAATAAAGAAAAATATTATTTTACTAATAATGGTTTAATTATAAAACTTGATACTTTAATAAATAGGAAACCTTTAGGAAAAAAAATTCTTGATATTTTTGAAAACGAAAAAGAGTCCGAAAAAAAGTACAATAAAGAAATTTCTTATTATTTGTTTGCAGAGTGGCAAAACACAAGCTCAGATGTTAAGATTGAATCAACTGAAAAAACCGCAGGTTACTACACTTTTGGTTTACATAAAGTTCTTTGCGATGGCTATAAAAAAATTACTTACAAAAACATTTATCCAAATATTGATATTGAATACACACTGCCTTCTGATAGCTCAGGTATAAAATACAATTTAATTCTTCATCCCGGAGCCGATGTTTCTAATATTTCGTTAAAATATACTGGCGATGTAAATGAAATGTTACAAGATAATAACGGTAATATTATAATAAAAACCCCCTTGCACAATATGGTTGAACATGCACCAAAAAGTTATTATTCTGATGCTTCGGGCGATGTTGCTTCTTCTTATATTTTAAAAGACAATATTATTACTTTTTTCGTTTCAAATAATAATCAAGCTCAAACTTTAATTATTGACCCTTGGATTTCCGGCTTTTCAATGTCTGGTGATGATTGGGGTTGGGATGTTGATTACGACTGGAATAACAATTTATACGTGTATATTCATGACTATACAGCTGGTGTTTGGTATGTTAGAAAGTATTCGCCAACAGGAGCATTAACATGGACTCATATAACTTCAACTACTATTACTTCTTATGAAGGCAATTTTATTGTTGACAGGTTAACTAACCGAATTTATATATGTGATGGATACAATGGAGGAGGAGCATTTGCATACAGAATTGATTTGAGTGGTGTTGCCGATGGTTTTTCTTCTCAACAGAATAGTGCCCTTCAGGAAATGTGGGACTTAATTTTCGACTGTAATTTAAATAGAATAATTGGTTTAGGCGGAGGAACTACTGGAAATAATAATGGTGGTTTAATTAACCCGATTTCAGGTGCAGTAAGTATAGCAAATTTTACAGGACTTTCAGGTGCGGGACAGGATATTTCCTGTAATACTGTTGATGACCAGGGAAACTTGTTTGTAGTTTATG
>JAVHRJ010000608.1:0-1599 GCA_036171595.1 Bacteroidales bacterium | reverse complement strand
ACTAAAATGTAACCCATCTAAAAAATCAATAAGATTAAGATCTTTCTTACTTCCAAGAAAAAATTCTTCAGCTCCATTTCCTGTACCTAATTTATTTGCAGGAACTACAAAAGAATCAGCAATAGTAATTTTCTCTTTGGTATCTATAATCTCATATATAATACCACTAATATTTATTGTTCTCATTATTTTCCGAATTGAGTAATATCCATTTGTTTTAAAATTGCAATCAATACATCAACGACAATACTATTACCTGCCTGTCTGTACATTTGAGTATCACTTACATTAATTTTAAATTCGTCTCTAAAACCCATTAAACGTAAGCATTCACGAGGTGTTAATTTTCTAATTCTTCCTTTATTATGTGTTACATAATTATCAACTCCTGCACGGTGCATTTTATGCATCGTTTGTAATAATGGTCTTGCAATTTCTAAATCTGTTTTAGTACTTGTTTTAAAATTTTTGGTTCCTCCAGCCAAAACATAAGCACTTACTTTTTCTGACAAATAATATTTTTCTTCTACTTTACTAACATCAAAAACAAAATCATTGAACTCACTTTCATTTGCTGATTCAAAAACAAAGTCTCCATGCCAATTATATTGTTGATTTGCTTTTTGGCAAAGCATTACATCTCCATTTATTTGTGTATATCTCTTGTTCTTATTTTTAGAACTTGTTACGAATTTAATTCCCTTTTCTTTTAAATAATATTTTGAATCAGTGTAATCCTCTAAAAAATCCTGCATTGTGTGTTCTAATTTAATTTTTTTAGGGAATTCAAATTCAATATTGTGGTCTTGAAAACCAACAACAAAAATTCTTTCTCTATTTTGTGGAATACCAAAATCTCTACTATTTAAAATTTTTGAATGTATTTTATAACCTAATTCGTGAAATACATCTTGAACAACTTTCCATGTATTTCCACCATCATGATTTATTAAACCTTTTACATTTTCAAAAATAAAAACTTTAGGTTTTGTTTCTTCAACTATTCTTGCAAAATCATAAAATAGAGTTCCTCTTATGTCATCCAAACCTTTGCGTTTACCTACCATTGAAAATGCCTGACAAGGACTACCTCCAACTAATATATCAAGTTTCCCTTTATATTTTTTTGCAGAAAATTGTGTAACATCATTGTACCAATCACTTGCTGCTATTTCATAATTTGCAAAATAACTTTGTCTAACATGTGGGTCTATATCACTTGCAAAAACAATAGAATGATTTAATTTTAGTCTACTTAACGATTGTTCAACTGCACCTATTCCACTAAATAAAGTTCCTATTCTGATTTCAGCATTTGGTCTTGAAAATTCTTTGAGTCTCCAGTCAGTTTCTTCTCCAAACAAATTAGATTCGGCTACAATATTAAGCTGTTCTGTTTCTTTTGTGAAATATTTAATTTTTTCTTGTGCTAAATTTAAAACAGATGTATCAATATTTTTCTCATATACACTTTTTGCAATTTTTTCACTTAATAATTCTTTCTCCATTTCAGCTATGTTTAATTTGAAAATTTTACAAAGCTTTGGAAGTCGTTTTTCATCGAATTCTCTTTTGCCATTTTCGATTTTACTCAAATTT
>JAVHRJ010000607.1:0-1607 GCA_036171595.1 Bacteroidales bacterium | reverse complement strand
TATGTTTATAATTTTTAATAATTTTCATTTCCGCTTATATTATAGTATAAATATGGTTGTATGTCAATAACCTACAATTTTTTGTATGAAACAGCCTAAAACTGGTTATTTTAGAGCATTTTTGGCTTTTTGCGGGATTTTTAAATTAGACTTGTCCACAGCTTAGTATAAATTATTATTATTTAGTTACTACTGATCCTTTTATAGCTTTTTCTCTTTTTTTAAAAATTCCTAAAAATTTTGATAATATCCCAATCTTTTTTAGAAATTTGCTACTATTGACAACAAATTGGTAAGTACATTTTGGGCATTTAATTTTGACGCTGGTTTTGCCTGTGGGTACTTTAAGGATAGTTTGATCATTTCTACATTTAACTGTTTGAAACATGTCATCGCGTGGCTGTAAAAATAGGTTATTTTTTGTAGTCATGAAATTGGCTACAAAATTAGCCCGTTTTTTATGTCTAAATAAATAAGATTTTTTGTCAGCTAATTCTTGAGTAGAATCATTTACAGCTTTTTTTATCCGAATCAAATCTAATAGTTGTAATTTATTATTGTCTGTAAAGTTTTTAAATGAATTTTCTATTTTTGATTCCAAATTAACTATTTTTTTATGTTCGGTATTTAGGTAATCTTGTGTCTCGTTTATTAACGAATTGTTTATATAGATAATATCGTGTTCAATATTGGCCAATTCAGTTTGGAGCTTCATTTTGTCATTAGAAAATTTTTCAAATATATCCTTTTTTAATGTGTCAGGCTGGTTAAGGTTAGTTAGTAAATCTTTTAGTTTCCCTTTTTCAGATTCGTAAGCATATAAGGCGTCTGGTCTTAGATTTGATTTACATAATTTTTGATTAGTGTCTCTAATTGCACAAATTATATTATATACAGTGGCAAATTGATCAATTTTAAGGTAGCCAGTTTTTAAAGTTTCAGTAGTAGTGGTTGTTGTGTTTCCATTTCTTTCTGAGTGTACACTTGACCATTGACAACCATTTAACATCAATTTACCAAGACCAGTATAAACTGCAGTTATATCTGTAAGAATCTCATTTTCGTATGTGTATTGTGGGCCAATACCACAATTGATATTGTGTATATGTAAAAATTTATGACTAATTTCATGTGCCAGTGTGGCTAAAACAGCATCTTTACTTTTCAAGATACTTTCACAAATTTCAATAAATACTCCCTCATCCGAATTATTATTTAGTTCTATGTGTCCGGCGACGTTTTTTGCCTGTCGAATTGTTGAAATTACAAAAGTCAGATTATTTAATCCAACAAATTGAGCTATTTTTTTGCCAGCATTTTGGATGGCGATTATATCTTTTGTATCTAAATTGAAAGGTTCTAAAAAACTATCCTTTGTATTTAATTGGCATCTGTTTTCGAGGAGATAAATTTTATCTAGGTAATCATTTAAATTTTCATCCATAGTATTTAATTTAACCCGTCCCGTCTGAGTATAAGGCGGGGCACTATATTTCCCCTCAATTCGCTCGCTCGTCGCCCCCCCCCTCGCCGTTCGTCAATCACCCAATCGTAAAAAACAAAAAGTGTAAAAATTTTATTTCGCCTAATGGGTCGCGGTTATGCGA
>JAVHRJ010000606.1:0-1608 GCA_036171595.1 Bacteroidales bacterium | reverse complement strand
TAACAGATTAGCAGGTGCAGTTTTAGGAGCTGTAAAATCTATAATAATTATTAGTGTTGTTCTTTTGTTACTTAATAAATACGACAATTCCGGATTTTTAATTAAAAACGAAACAAAGGACAATCATTGCTGTATAAGCCAATATCTCAACTTGTTATAAGAGTTTATCCTTCAGTAACAACTATTTTTGAAAAAGCAATTAACAACAAAGCAATTGAAAGTAAAGAAAATAAAAATAATTAAACCACTAATTTTTAAATATCAGTAAATTTAATTAAGCAGTCTCACTAAAGGAAACTTCTAAAAATTAACGATACGTTATTCCGAACTCTTTTCGGTTATATAGGATGCTGAAACAAGTTCAGCATGACGTTAAATTCAGCATGACGAATGGAGTATTTTTAGAAGTTCCCTAAAGCCAATAAAATAAAAGTGAGCAAATCTGTGGTAACAATTTACAATTTTCGACTTAATTTTGTCATCTTTAATTTATATTTTTGCATAAATTATTTTTCAAATGCTAATAAAAAACTCAAACAACTTGTTTGAAGTAGAAACTGAAATCCGTGTAAGATTCAGCGAAGTTGATTCAATGGGAGTTGTGTGGCATGGAAATTATTTAAAATATTTTGAAGACGGAAGAGAAGCATTTGGCAGAAAACATGGTTTGGGGTATCTTGATTTTTTTAAAAATAACGTTGTAACACCTTTAGTAACTATAGAATGCAACTATAAACTTCCTTTAATATATGGCGATTCGGCAATTATATACACAAGTTACATTGATTGCGATGCTGCAAAGCTTTTATTTGAATATAAAATTTTAAAAAAAGATACTAACGAGCTCATTGTTATAGCTAAAAGCACACAAGTATTTTTAAATTCGAATCGCGAACTACTTTTAACTTTCCCGAAGTTTTTTATTGATTGGAAAAGAAAAATGGGACTTATAAAAAACCCATAAGAATGGAAAAAGCATATTTCGTATCAGATAATATAATTTCCTCTCTTGGATTTACAACAGCCGAAAATATTGCTGCAATTGAAAAACAAATAACAGGAATAAATCAAATTTCAGATAAAACTTTATGTCAACAAACTTTTTACGCTTCTCAAATTAATAATGTTTTTTTAGACAGCGAGTTTTCTAACTTGTCGGATTATAAAGAATATACCAAGTTTGAGAAATTGTGCATTCTTTCAATTTCTGATGCAATAAATAAAATTGACTTTGAATTTACAGCACCCGACACGTTATTTGTTTTATCAACAACAAAAGGGAATATTGATTTATTAAACCCAAATTGCTGTCCAACAATTTCGAGAGAAAGGGCGTATTTATGGAAAACAGCAGAAATTATTAAAAATTATTTTAATTTTTACAACAAACCTATAATTGTTTCAAATGCTTGCATTTCGGGTATAATAGCAATTATTACTGCATCGCGATTAATAGAACAAGGAAAATATAAAAATGTGATTATTTGTGGAGCCGATATTCTTACCGAATTTGTTGTTTCTGGCTTTCAATCATTTATGGCATTAAGTCCACAACCTTGCAAACCCTTTGATTTAAAAAGAAATGGCTTAAATTTAGGCGAAGGTTGT
>JAVHRJ010000605.1:0-8322 GCA_036171595.1 Bacteroidales bacterium | reverse complement strand
ACATATTTTTAAAATTTAAATAATAATTGCTCACTTTTTAAGTGGAATGTTTTTCGGTGATATAGCGTTAAACCAAATTCTTTAATTGCTTTTGCATGTTTAACTGTTGGATAACCTTTATTGTTTAACCAATTATATTCTGGAAATTGTTTGTGCAGTTCAATCATATAGTCATCTCTGTATGTTTTTGCAAGCACCGAAGCAGCAGCTATTGATTGATATTTACCATCACCTTTTACAACACATGTATAAGGAATATTTTTATAGGGCTTAAATTTATTACCGTCAACAATAATATGTTGGGGAACTATTGTTAGTTTATCTAACGATTTTTGCATTGCTAAAACTGAAGCCCACAAAATGTTTATTTTATCAATCTCGTTATTGTCAACTTCTGAAACCGCATAACAAATTGCAGTTTTTATTATTTCTTCTCTTAAATTGTATCGTTGTTTTTCCGATAATTTTTTTGAGTCGTCTAATCCAATAATATTCACATTTTTTGGTAAAATTACTGCAGCTGCAAAAACAGGCCCTGCTAAACATCCTCTTCCTGCTTCATCGCAACCTGCTTCAATAACACCTTTTTTTAAAAAAGAGAGTAAAGTTTTAGTCGTCTGTTTCATCATCTAAAAACTTAATTGCTTTTTCGTTTTTAATTTCCATTGTTGGCTTGTCTTTGTATTTCTCAATTGTGCTAGTTATGCATACTTTCTTATTCATTAATACAATTGATGGGTCGTAACTAAAGTTAGAAACATTAGTTTTCCAAATTGTAAATGAGAAAATTTGATTTGGAAATTTTTGATCTAAATTATAAATTTGTCCTTTCGAATCTTTTAAAACTCTTATAGCAACTACGGTTCCGCAAACTGTTGCTTTTTGTTCATAAAATTTTTCAGCATCTACTGTATTTATTGTCCCTTTTGGAAGTTCTTCGTTTTCTAATGGTTTTACTCCACCTGCTTGCTCTTTGTTAAGCCATGAATCAATATTATTCATTTTCTCAATTCTATTTTCCAAACTATCTGGTAACGATGCAAAAAAATCGATTCCTGTAATTTTCTCAATGCTATCTATTGAAACGGAATAGCTAATAATAGGTTTTGTATTTGTTCCATTTAACATTATAAAACCAATGCCTTTTTTGTCAGTACCATTATTTTCAACAATTATTTTGTAATAGTATTTTGGAACAGAAATCTTTTTTTCTTTGCCTATTGTTTTTAAACTATCAGTTAATACTCCACCTGTAACAACGAACACTGGATTATTTGATGAAATAACATATTGACGAATAAAATCTTCTAATTGAGACCATTTACCTCTGTTAAATTCAGGTTTTTGTGGCGACATATTAGAGTAATAATATGATTCGCTTAACGCTCTTTTCGACCAACGAAAATCGGCCGATGCAGCTAAATGTCCTCTGTCGTAACCTGTATTAAAATAATCTTCTTTACCTGGTGTTCCGCTTATTACCATTGAATCTTTTCGAAAGTCGTTTGTACGGGTTTGTATTCCGTTAATAATATCTGGTAATATCATGTGAACAACCCAACGCGATTGTCCGTGTTTTTCGTCGTAAAACATTGACATTGCCGAATGATTTATTAGCATTCCTTCACTCGAAATTTTTGGCAGCCCAAACTCTTTTATTTCATCTCTAATCCATTGTAGTTTAAGTGCTTCTAATTTTGAGTTATATAGTTTCTGGCTATCCGAAAATAATTTTATTTTATCTTCTGTATATTTTATTTTTTTTTCTGTTATTGATTGTGAAAAAATAATATTACTGCATATTGTTAGTAATAATACTAAAATAATATTTTTATTTAACATTACGTTTATACTTTAATATTCAAATTTATTAATTTAAAACAATAATAACAATTGTAATTTAATAAAATGATGAATTATTTTTAATTTTTAAAATATTTTATATTTTTACGTAATAAATTATTCGCATATATTATATAACTACTTAAAATTTAATGTTATGAAAAATTTTGTTAAACTATTTTTAATAATCAATATAGTTGTTTTTAGTAGTGTTTACTCATATTCCGACCCAGTTTCTTTAGAAAAAGCAAAAACAGTTGCAGAAAATTTTTATTCTTCTCAATATTTTAGAACTTACGGTAATTATCCTAAATATCATGCTTTTACAATTAATCCTGTAACTTACAAAAATGTTACTTCATATTGGGTTTGCACTTTTTCTAAAGGTGGTTTTGTAATTGTTGCTGCCGACGATAATGCTTTTCCAATAATTGGATATTCTTTTGATTCAGAATTTGATATAGACAATGTTCCAGAATCGGCTAAAGAATGGTTATCTAATATTTCTATTAGCATTGAAAAATATAAAACTAACTCAACTAATTTTAAAAATGTTTGGAGCCAATATTTTGATAAACAAGAAATGCTAAAAATGCAAAATAAATCAATTCAAGCTGTTCCATATTTTGTTACAACTCGTTGGAGCCAAGGCGAAAATTATAATAATGATTGTCCTGCAAATGCTGCTGGGCCAGGTGGACATTGTGTTACAGGTTGTGTTGCAACTGCAATGGCACAAGCAATGAAATATTATAATTTTCCTATTAATGGAAAAGATTCTATGCTTTATACTAACGATACAAATATTAGATTTGAAAATACCTATTATCGTTGGGATAGTATGACAACTACTGCTAATAGTACAAGTGCCGATGCAATTTCTGAATTAATGTTTCATTGTGGAGTTACGGTTTATATGAATTACGGACCAAGTGAATCTGGCACAATGACAGAATTAATGCCTGATGCTTTATCTAGATATTTTAGATATCACAATGCTGTTGCATATATGCAAAGAAAAAAAATGACTGATAGTGAATGGGATATTTTAATTCGCGATAACTTAGATTTACATCACCCAGTTGTTTATAGCGGACAAGGAATTGATGGTGGACATGCATGGATTTGCGATGGTTATCAAGATTCATGTTACTATCATTTTAATTGGGGTTGGGGTGGTTCGTCAAATGGATATTTTTATCGCAATTATTTAGGCTTTGATGAGGAACAAGGTGCTGTTGTTAACATTATGCCTTATAATTCACCATATTGTTTGGGAGGTAAAGTAATGACTGATTATTCGAGAAAATTTGAAGACGGCAGCGGTTATTCTTATTATTGGAATAATACTAATTGCGATTGGTTAATTGCACCCGATAGTGTTGAGAATATTACCTTAACGTTTACTTCTATTAATACTCAAGCAAATGCCGATTTTATTTCTGTATATGATGGTGTTGATGCAACTGCACCATTAATAGGTAAATATTCTGGTAATCAATTACCTCCTACTATTACTTCAACTGGTAATAGACTTTATATAACTTTTACTTCAGATGGCTCTGAACAGGGGCAGGGTTTTGATGCTTATTACGAAAGTAAAATAGTTGGAGTAACTCCAATAACATTTAACAATAATGTTGCTATTTATCCAAATCCTGTAAAAGATAAATTATTTATTTCATTGAACAATGTTAAAAACTGGAGTGGCAATATTGAAATTTACAATTTAACTGGCGAATTAATTTATTATAACAAATTAAATATTAATTCAGAAAAAACAACTTCTATAAATGTGTCTAATTTAACAAATGGATTTTATACTATAAAAATGATTAGCGAAAATGGTATATTTAATAGTAAATTTGTAAAAGAATAATTATTTCCATGATTGCTGTACGGTTTCTAAAATCTCAAGTACTGCAGGGCAAGTAAAAGAATTTTTAATCATAATTTTTTGTTTTTTTAATATATCGGGTTGATGTGTGTGCGGGTAATCGATACAAGCTTTTGGTCTAAATTCGTATATTGTACAGTAGTTTTCAGAATCTATAAAAGGACACGGCATGGTATTAAAAATGTAATCGCCATCTTCATCTATAATTAAATATTTACTTTCGAAATTAGCCGGTTTCATCTTTAACTTTTTCGATATTCGACTTATATCTCTTTCTAATAGGAGAGGACCGAGTGTTTTGCAACAATTTGCACAATTTAAACAATTTGTTTTTGAAAAAACTTTATCATTTGTTTTATGAAACAATTCGTCAATTTTATTCGCTTGTTTTGGTTTAATGTTTTTAAAAAATGCTTTATTTTTATTTTCGGCATTTTTTGCAAGAGTATATATCTTATTTATAGGAATCATGAATTAAAACTTTCTGCTTTAAACTTTTAAACTTTAAACTTTAAACTAATACAATCCTTCTCTGTTACCTATTGCAGTATATAAACCAAAATACACCATTTGGAAATTGTAAGTCGTAGGGGTTGTGTTTAATAAATAATTGTCATTAGTGATTCTATATCCTAATTTTAAATATAAATTCCATTTCGGGTTAATTATATAACCTAACGAAATATCAATAACTTTAATATTGTGTTTATAGCCCTGTAAAAGTTTATTCCCATATTCATTAACATTATCTAGGTATGATCTGTATATATTGTTACCAACATTTAACGAATCTTTATCGACTCCAATTTTATAAATTTTAATTAACGAATTAATATCCCATCTGTTTTTTTGATAATGAATATTTGTAATTCCTTCTGCAAAGTTGGCACCCAAAGGGTGTGCAAGAGGTTGCGAAAAATTTCCATAGTTATCCATATATGTCCAGTGCGAATATGTATATGGTTTAACAATATTAATTTCACCTAATGCATATAAATTTTTAATTCCAAAAAGATTAAATGTTTTTATTCCTGCTTGAATTCCAAATTTATTTGCCCACCAGCCTTTATTTGCTTTTAATTCAGAAAGTTTAAATTCGTCTAGTAAAAATTGCCCATATAAATGCGTAGTTTTAAATATTCTTAATCTTCCGCCAAAGCCCATAATTACATTATCGGGCGAACCAAGCGAAAATTCAACAGGTCGATAAAAAATTATAGGATTCAAATAGTTTACATCAAACCCTCTGTTACCAAGCGAATCTTTTCCTTGCCAAACAACTGTTTCAAACATGTTAAAATTTAATCGTTTGCCAATGTTCCAACTTAAAATATGCGAAGCCGAATATTTGTTTTCAAGCGGTGATATAAAACCTGGCAATAATTTTTCTTTTAAAAACGAATAAAGAATTATATATTTTACTTTCCAAATATTTACAGTCCCTTTAAAAAAGGGAGAAGCATTTGAATTGTCTGATAATAAAAGAGACCGATAACCATCGCCCCAAAACGATTTATCTTTTCCAATTTGAATATTCATAAAATCAGCTACCTGCCACGATAAATATCCTGTTAAACTGTGTAATGCTAAATATCCAGCATTCATATTTACTCTGCCAAAATGTGGTAAAATGCCGGTTGTGTCAGTAAATAATTTTATTTCGTTGCTTGGCTTTAATGCAATATAAGAATATGAAAATGAAAATGCTAGGTTTTTTCCTAACCATGCATTTGTTTGCAAACCGTTTTCAGAATAATACTTATTATTTGAATTAAAAATATTTGATAAAATCGGATTAATTATTAATCCATTGTTTTTATTTTTTAAATAAATAAAATTTTTGTTTGTAAGCCAGTTTATAGTTTTGCTTTTATTTGCTTTAAAATAAGATGAGTCGAAATAATTAGAATTATATATTTCATTAAGCATTATTGGACGAATAACTGTATGATTATAAGAATTCTGATAAATGTTATTTTCGTAATTAGTAATCGAATTTTTATCGTTATTTATAAATAAAGATTGCGCATAACTTTTATAAACAAAAGCGATTAAAAGTAAATTAATTAATAAAAAATATTTTTTATTGTTTTTCATTTTTGCAAAGATAAGCAATCCAAAATAATTGCCTAAAAAGTTAAAAAAGTTCATTGTTTATTGTTTTTAGTTTTGGGCTTGTTAAAGATAATTACAAATATTAATCAATTTAGGTGGGTTCTAAAAATTCATTTTTTTTGAATAATGAATATTGATTAACGATTTTTGATTTTAGAAACACCTAAAAATCAGTAATCTAAAACTTGTGGTGAGCGAAGTCGAACTATCGATGTTCCTTGTTCTTAAATTATTTTTTTTAATTATTAGAACTCCCATTTATTTTAATTTTTATTAATTCTTAATTATTGTTATAAATTGAAGTCAGTGTTTGTTATATAAAACGTCAAGTTCAAGGCTTGCGAAATATCGAAAATGCGGAATTTACTTATGTAAATAAGCCGTTATCGATATAAGCATAACGCAGAAATTGACGTTTTCTTGCAAACACTAAATATTTTTTATTACTTTGCAATTATGATTTTTATAACAGGTGGAACTGGCTTTTTAGGTGCTCATATTATAGCAAAATTAGCTATTGATGGTGTTTCTATAAAAGCGTTAAAACGTAATAATAGCTCTACCGATTTTTTAAAAAAAATATTATTAAAGTATAACGTTCTCGATTTTTATAATAAAATTGAGTGGGTTAATGGCGATATACTTGATTATCCTTTAATTTTAAATAGTTTATATAATGTAGATAAAGTAATTCATTCAGCAGCAATAGTTTCATTCGATAAACGTAATTCAAAATTTGTAACAACCGATAATGTTAACGGTACATCAAATTTAATTAATGCTTCAATTTCAAATAATGTTAAACGGTTTTGTCATATTAGTTCAATTGCAGCAATAGGTAGTACCGAAAATGGTGAGCTTATAAATGAAAGCACAGAATGGTTAAATAATAAAGGTAATTCGGCTTATTCTATTGCTAAATATTATTCCGAATTACAAGTATGGCGTGGAGTTTCGGAAGGTTTATCGTGTGTAATTGTAAATCCATCTGTTATAGTAGGTGCTGGTAATTGGAAAACTGATTTTTCTTCAATTTTCACAAAAATTTTTAATGGGTTAAATTATTTCCCTTCTGGAAGTTCTGGTTTTGTCGATGTTAGTGATGTTGCTGAAATTGTTAAACAACTTACGTTAAATTCTGAAATTAGCGGAGAAAGATTTATTGTTTCTGCCGAAAATATTTCGTATTATAGTTTATTAAAAATGATTGCCGAATTACTAAATAAAAAAGTACCATCAAAAGAGTTGTCCGAAAATTTATTAAAAATAACTAGTAAATTAAGTTCTATAACTTCATTTTTCTTTGGTAATAGTGTCGCAATATCTTCCGATTTAGCTCGAATTGCTAATAAAAAACTTAATTATTCTAATAATAAAATATGCGAATTATTAAATTATAAATTTACGCCTATTGAAGAAACGTTGCGATTAATGGCTAAAGAATTTAATAAAAATATAAAATAAAAAAAGCTGCCTAGGTAGCTTTTTTTATTATTGTGTGATTTGTTATTTTATTCCAAATTCTTTTTTAAGTGGAGTAACAAAATCAAGTTTTTCCCATCCAAAAAATTCAACTTCTTTTAAAGTTTTTTTGTTTGTGTTTTTGCCACCGAATTCAACTTTTTTCTTGTATGTATCTCGACCAAAATGCCCGTACGAAGCGGTTGGTTCAAAAATAGGATTCTTTAAGCCAAATCTTTTTACAATAGCATAAGGACGCATATCGTAAATTTTAGCTATACGTGATGCTATTTCACCATCAGCTAATATTTTGCCTTTTTTATCTTTTACTTTTGCTGTCCCATTTGAGTTTACATAAAAACCAACAGGTTGTGCTACTCCAATTGCATAAGCAACTTGCACAAGAATTTCGTCAGCAACACCTGCAGCTACCATGTTTTTTGCTATATGACGAGCAGCATAAGCAGCAGAACGGTCAACTTTTGATGAGTCTTTTCCCGAAAATGCACCACCACCGTGAGCACCACGACCACCATAAGTATCAACAATAATTTTACGGCCAGTTAATCCTGTATCACCATGAGGTCCACCAATAATAAATTTACCTGTTGGATTAACAAATAATTTATAATTCTTAAAAAGTTTTTTTACTCTTTCTGGAAGATTTTTAATTGTGCGTGGTAAAAGAATATTTTTTACATCATCTTGAATAGCTTTTTGCATTGCTAATTCGGCATCTTTAATTGCTTTTGGAGTATTTCCTTTTGGCATAATAAATTCATCGTGCTGAGTAGAAATTACAATTGTGTCAATTTTTATTGGTTTCCCATTGTTGTCATATTCAACAGTAACCTGCGATTTAGCATCGGGGCGTAAATATTTCATAACTTTCCCTTCGCGACGAATATCTGCCAAGTCTTGTAATAGTCTGTGGGCTAATTCAATAGTCATTGGCATATAATTATCCATTTCGCGGCAAGCAAAACCAAACATCATTCCTTGGTCGC
>JAVHRJ010000604.1:0-8329 GCA_036171595.1 Bacteroidales bacterium | reverse complement strand
TTTTCATTTTATATTTATTGTTTTTAAAGCTTTTATTCTTTGTAGCACAGTTGGATGCGAATAATTAAAAAACACATATAATGGGTGTGGCGTTAAATTACTTAAATTATTAACTGTTAGTTTTTTAAGTGCAGATATTAAATTTTCTGCTTGGCCATATTTAGCTGCGAATTTGTCTGCTTCGTATTCATTTTTACGAGAAATAATTGTGTTAGCAATTCCTAATAACATTGAAACAGGGCTGTATAAAATTCCAAACGCTATTATTGCAATATGAAATGTAGCCTTATTTATGCCAAGAGCTTGCGAAAGCATCGGGTTGTCTAAAAATAGTGAAAGTATATAAAGCATTATTCCTGTTTGAATAAACGATAATAGCATTCCCGAAATAACATGTTTCTTTTTGTTATGACCAATTTCGTGAGCTAAAACAGCAACAATTTCATTAATTGTTAAATCGTTTATTAAGGTATCGTAAAGTACTATTCTTTTTTTGCCTCCCAATCCTGTAAAATAAGCATTAGCTTTTGAAGAACGTTTTGACCCATCAATAACATAAATATCTTTTAATGAGAAATTTACTTTAGTTGCAAACTCATTAATAGCATTTTTTAATTCTCCTTCCTCTAATGGTTTTTGTTTATTAAACATTGGTACAATTATGTTTGAATAAAACAACATGAAAAACAATGATATTCCAACAAATAACAAAAATGTATAAATCCAAAACATTGACCCTGTTTTATTGTAAAACCAATAAACAGCAATAATAACAGGAACGCCAATAACAATACTTAACAACCAACCTTTTAATTTGTCGAGTAAAAATATTTTGGGAGTTGATTTATTAAAACCAAATTTTTCTTCAATAACAAAAGTGTCATAAATATTAAAAGGCAAAGAAATTAAATCGAATGTAAAAAATAATATTCCAAAAAACACTAACATTACTAATCTTTCATCAATAACAATTTGCCTTGCAATTGAGTCAACAAAAGCAAAACCATAAAAAACAAGCATTAAAAAGCTTAAAATAAAACCAAATGAACTTTCGTACAAACTAAATTTGTAATTTGTTATTTGATAATTATATTGATTTAAATATTTATCGTTATCGTATATATTTTCCGCTTCAGTTGGTTGAACTGGCGAAAGGTTTTTATAATTTAGATATTCGAGAATTTGCTCAAAAACAAATCCAAATACAACTAATAATGTTATAACAATTAAAATAATTTGTGGAGTCATATTATTCCATTTGTTGTTTTAATCGTTCTTGATCGTTAAGCCTTTTATATAACAAATTTGTGTAACTTCTTCCAGCTTTATTCCCATAATCAGAATAAGCTTTTTTTGCCCACTCAATTGCTAAATCAAGCTTGCCTTCCATTTCTGATGCAAGTGCGAGATTGTATGCTGCTCTACCAGCTACTTTCTTTTGTGAATCTTTTAATGCCGATTGCCATAATTCAGCAGCTTCGTCCCATTTATTTACTCTCACTTTTAATTTTGCATTTTTTAATGCATCGTTACCTTTAGTATAATACATTCTGCTAACATTTACCCAAGTAGGTGAAATTCTTTTTGCATATTGTTGACCAGCAAAATAGCCAGCATCTAATGTTGCATTTCTTTGACTCGGCAAATGACCAATAGCTTCCTTTTCGCTTACGCCATTTTTATCCCAATCCATTCGGTCAGTATAAACATTTTGATCGATTATTTTTTTTTGTGTTGGATCATAAATTCTCCATCCAGCATTTATAGCAATACCAAGATGAGCATAAAATTCTAAATAATTAACTTGTTTTCCATCAACAGTTTTGCTATTTGTTTTTGAAGTAACATTATGCAAAGCATTTGAATCGAAAGTTTCTAAAACTAATAAAGCATCGGCACCATTGCTTTTGCAAATATCTTCAACTTTACTCCATTCTATTGGAATAGGCCATTGAGCAGTGCCCGTACCTTTTAATTCAACATTAGTTGGAACTTTAATAGTAAAGCGTGGCGATGATGTTAGTGCGTTACCTAACCCATCAATTGTACGTCGCGATGCATCTTTATCAACAAAAAGCCCTTCACCCGAAGCAATTCCTTCAATAACATTATTAAAACCCTCACCTTTTGCTGGCAAACTTCTATTTATTGCAATTAAATTTTTAATATTTAAAGGAATATTAATATCTGCAGGTTCGAGCACCTGAATTGAGACTGATGATGTTTTACACGAAAATAATGTAATTGTAAAAATTAAAATAATATAAATGTTTAATTTTTTCATAAAAATTTAATTAATTGTGATTAGCTTGCACATTGTTATTTGTTATTTGACATTTATTTAATTAATAGCTTCCAAACATTTTTCTAATAAGCCATTCAAAACTAAACAACAAAATTAGGGTAAAAAATATTAATTTTAAATTTATCAATTCAGTTAATTTTTTTTCGGTGTACGAAACTGAAACTATATTTTTATTTTTAAGTATTTCGTCGGTTAACAAACTAATGTTGTTAACATTATAGTTTTTACCGTTGTTTTTTAAAGCTAATTGCTCCATTAATTTATTATTAGAAATAAGTTTAGCACTTTCTAGATTAATGGTGTTAATAATAAATTTTCCGTTTTTTATATATTTTTTATCACCAAATGTTGTTGTTGCTTGAAATGTATAATCGCCAGGTTTTAATTTACCAATATTTAAACTATAAAACTGACCATTTTTTGAAAACGAGTATGAGAATTTCTTTTTATGTTCATTTGTTATATCAATTAACACATCTGGCTCATTTATTAATTCAAAATTATCGTTATAAAGTTCGGCACCAAAAATTACTGATTCATTTTCGAGATAAATATTTTTAAATGAGATATTAAATTTTTCTTTTTTTATTTTTACCGAAAGGTATTGCATCATCTTATTAATTAACTCATTAAAAACTTCATGATTTGAATTTTTAAAATAATCTTTTAGACGCCATCGCCAAAAACCTTCACCACAAATAACTCCAACTTTTGTATCATTAAAATTATCGAAAAATAAAACTAAAGGTTTTGAAGTTGATATCGATTTTATTTTTTGTTGAAATAAAACTAATGCATTTGAATTTGTTTTATATTCGCCAAATGGAACATTTAAAGGGGGAAAATCATTTAATAATTCTTGAATATTTTGAGGCAACTGAAATTGAATAAAATTGGTGTTAAATAAAGGATATGCCTCATCAAATTTAGTACTAGACTGATTTATTTGTAATCCAATTGAAATTTTATTAAATGCATTTAATGACGACTGCGAGCCTATAACAAATAACATTGGAATTTTTGCATTTATTGAATTTTGAATAATTTGAGTAGCCGAATTATTTTTTGAAGGCAGCTGATACAAAATAATTAAATTAAAATCTGTAAAACTCCCTTTATATTCGTTGGCTAAAGCATAAGTTAAATCAAAATTTGGATTTGTTTCAATTGCCGATTTTATAGCACCAGCATCGGGATGTGGCGAATTTACAAGCAATAATATTTTTTGTTTGGAATTAATAACATCAATCACAATATCGCGATAATTATTCACATAAGTTATTTCGCCTTTTTTATGAGTTAATAAAATTTTATAATGTTGTAAACCTGCTTCGTTAGCTTTAATCTCAAAAATTGATTCATTTGTAAAATCGTCAGACTTAATTATGTTATTGGCTTTTGCAATAACACTATTATTATGATATATAACTAATTCTAAATTTTCATTTTTAAATTTGCTTGCCTGGGTTAACACTTTAATTGAAAACGTATTACCTAAAAATGCTACTTTATTATTTATAACGTTTTCAATTATTAAATCTTTTTGTATTGTAGTATCGCCAAGTGTAACAGTATAAATAGGGCAATTTAATCCTGTTTTTAAATACGTAGGATTTGTTCCTGAATTATATAAACCATCCGAAGCTATTACAATTGCACCAATATTTTTATTAGCACAATTTGATTGAATATAATCGAACAATTTTGAGAAATCGGTGTAATTATCATTATATTTTAGCGAATCAAAATTTTTAGGAACATCGCCAAAACTATATTTGTAAATTTCATAATTATCTTTTAACGTAGATATTAAATTATTTAATTTATTTTCAAATTCATTTTTGTAAAATAATGAATCTTTACCCATAGCAATTGATTTGCTATTATCAACTGCAAAAACAACTATAGGTTTTTCGATATTGGTTGACAAATATCGAAACATTGGCGACAATAGAAAAAATGCTAATACAAAAACAATAACAAATCTTACAACTTTAATTAGTTTTTTAAGATAGTTTGGAACTTCATCTAGCGATGCATCTTTACGATAAAAAATCCACGAATAAAAAACTGCTATTCCAAAGCATGGAATAAGCAACCATAAAGTATAATCAGTAATTAAATTTAAAAGTAATACCATAATAAAAAAGCCACCAAAGGTGGCTTAAATAATTTTCAAAAATTATATTACGTTTGCATTGCACCGCATACGTTTATAACCTGACCGCTAACATACGAAGATAAGTCGCTTCCTAAAAACACAACAACCTTCGCAACCTCTTCTGGTGTTCCTCCACGTTTTAATGGAATCTTTTGAAACCATTCATTTATAACATCTTCGGGTAATGTTTTTGTCATATCGGTAACAATAAAACCAGGTGCAATTGCGTTACAGCGAACGTTTCTACTACCAAGCTCTTTAGCAATAGATTTTGTAAAACCAATAATACCAGCTTTCGAAGCTGAATAATTTGCCTGACCAGCATTACCACCTACACCAACAACCGAACTAATATTTACAATAGAGCCAGAACGTTGTTTTAGCATTACTTTTTGAACAGCTTTAGTCATATTAAAAACCGATTTAAGATTTACATTAATAACTAAATCCCATTGTTCTTCGCTCATTCTCATTAACAAAGCATCACGAGTAATTCCAGCATTATTCACTAAAACATCAATAGTTTGAAAATCTTTAACAACTTCGTCGATAAGATTTTGTGATGATTGATGATTACTTGCATCAGAAGCATATCCTTTTGCTTTTACTCCTTTGTCTGTAAGCTCTTTTTCGAGCGAAAGTAAATTTTCGTCAACTTTTAAATCTGTAAAAGCAATAGAAGCACCTTCGCTTGCACAATAAAGTGCAATAGCTCTACCAATTCCACGTGATGCACCAGTTACAATAACAGTTTTTCCATTTAATAAACCCATTTTTTAAAATATATTTAGGATTAATGATTTTCGATTTAGGATAATAACTTATTTACTAACAGAAGCAAAAGCTTCTTGCATAACTTTGCCAATATGAGCAGGCGATTCAACAACATGAATTCCACATTCACTCATTATTTTCATTTTTGCTGCAGCGGTATCATCGGCACCACCAACAATTGCACCTGCATGTCCCATTCTACGACCTTTTGGTGCTGTTTGACCGGCTATAAATCCAACAACTGGTTTTGTGCCATTAGCTTTAACCCAACGAGCTGCTTCAGCTTCAAGGTTTCCACCAATTTCACCAATCATTACAATACCTTCTGTATCAGGATCATTCATGAATAATTCAATAGCTTCTTTTGTTGTTGTTCCAATAATAGGATCACCACCAATACCAATTGCTGTAGAAATTCCCATTCCTGCTTTAACAACTTGGTCGGCAGCTTCGTATGTAAGTGTTCCAGATTTTGAAACGATTCCAATTTTTCCTTTTTTAAATATAAATCCTGGCATAATTCCAACTTTAGCTTCGCCTGGAGTTATAATTCCTGGACAGTTCGGACCAATTAATCTAGCATTTCTATATTGCAGATATTCTTTTACTTTAACCATGTTACTTACAGGAATACCTTCGGTAATTGCAACTATTAATTTTATACCTGCATCGGCAGCTTCCATAATTGCATCAGCGCAAAATGCAGCTGGTACAAAAATTATTGATACATCGGCACCAGTTTCTTTAACTGCATCAGATACGGTATTAAAAATTGGACGCTCTAGATGCATCTGCCCACCTTTACCTGGTGTAATTCCACCAACTACGTTAGTACCGTATTCAATCATTTGGCCAGCATGAAATGTGCCTTCGCCACCTGTAAATCCTTGAACAATAACTCTTGAATTTTTATTTACTAAAATACTCATAATTTATTTTTTTTGTATCTGCAAAATTAATTTTTTTTGATTAAAATTCTAATTTAATTATATAAATATTTTACTTACAAAAAGCATTTTTATCAACTATATTTGCAAAATATTTACAAGTAATGATTGACAATTCAGTAATATGTGCTTTAGCTACTTCGCAAGTATCATCGGCAATTTCATTAATTAGGATAAGTGGTGAAGACAGTTTTAAAGTAGTTGGCAAAATTATTAAGTTTAAAAATAAAGATAAAAAACTAAGTAAGTTAAATGGTTTTACTATTCATCGTGCAGATATTTTTGATGGAAAAACTTTAGTTGACGATGTTTTAATTAGCGTTTTTAAAACACCATTTTCATATACTGGCGAAAACATGATTGAAATTTCGTGCCACGGTTCTACATACATTCAACAAAAAATATTAAACCTATTAACAAAAAAAGGAGCAAGACTTGCAAATGCTGGTGAGTTTACTCTAAGGGCCTTTATTAATGGGAAAATTGATCTTTCTCAAGCCGAAGCGATTGCGGATTTAATTTCGTCGACCAACATGGCTTCGCACGATATTGCAATTAATCATTTACGTGGTGGATTTAAAAATGAGCTTTCAATTTTACGCGAAAAATTACTAAACTTAGCATCACTTTTAGAATTAGAATTAGATTTCTCTGAAGAAGATGTTGAGTTTGCAGATAGAAAAAATTTATTAAAAATTGTTGACGAATTAACTACAAAAATTAAACGATTAAAAGATTCTTTTGAATTAGGTAACGCAATAAAAAATGGCATTTTAATTACAATAGCAGGAAACACAAATGTTGGAAAATCGACTTTACTAAATGCTATTTTAAATGAAGAAAAGGCTATAGTTTCTAACGTACACGGCACAACTCGCGATGTAATTGAAGATATTATTGTTTACAATGGAATTAATTTCAGATTTGCCGATACTGCTGGAATTAGAGAATCGAAAGATAAAATAGAAATTATTGGAATTTCGCGATCATTTGATAAAATTAAACAATCAAAAATAATTTTATTAATGGTTGATACGCTTTCGAATAAAAATAAAATCGAAAATATTTATAAATCAATTTCAAGTCAGTTAACCAACACACAATCAATAATTTTATTATTAAATAAAAGTGATTTAAGTAAAAAAACAGATTTAGAGGAGTTTTGTAAAAGTTTAATTAGCACAAGCGATTCATTTTTAACTATTTCAGCAAAAAACAAAGTAAATACTGAGGCAATTTTAAGCGAAATTTATATTAAAGTTATAAAAGATAATATATTATTAGATAATGTTATTATTACAAATATTCGTCATTTCGAAGCCCTTTCGAAAGCTGAAGAAACATTAATTCAAATTAACATTGGAATGAAAAATAATATTCAATCCGATTTATTGGTACAAGACCTTAAAGAAGCATTATATTATATTGGTAGTATTACTGGTGAAATAACTAGTAATGAAATACTTCACAATATATTTAAGAATTTTTGTATCGGCAAATAATAATTACACACGAAATTCTCGCCTTCGCGAGAATGACGACAAAAAATTAACACGAAATTCACATTATTCCTTATAATATAAAAAATAAAAAGCTTCAACATTGTCGAGATACGCTCCATCAAAGCCAGCATCAATTATTTTTTTTGTATAAGATTTATCGTTACCGTAAATTATTTCCTCCCAATCTTTGTCCCAAAACTTAACCCATCTTTCATCTTTATAACCGTCATATTTTTTCTTCATCCAACAAGGATGCACTGTATTCCACTTTTTTTTCCAATAATATCGCCAGTTTTCGGCTGCACCAACATTCATATATGATATAACTAAACGTTTTGCCCCGTTTGCTTTAGTTTTAAGCTGTGTGATTTCCATAGAAGTTAAAGCTTCTTCATTAAAATCCATATCGATTAATATTACATCAAAATTTGTGGCAAATATTGCGTTAAGCATATCCTGTTTTGTAGAATACGAATCGGTGTTTATAAGATAAAGATAATTTTTCGCATCTTGTAATGTATTAATGTTATTGGCATTTTCGTCAATTACACTATCAGGTATATATTGATAATCGTAATTATTACTTACTCGCGGAAAACAAATAAATCCTTCGTTTTTGTTTCTACTTATTGCATCGGCA
>JAVHRJ010000603.1:0-8332 GCA_036171595.1 Bacteroidales bacterium | reverse complement strand
TGAACCACTCTATTATCAATAAATTTATGTGCGACCTAAACGTATATACCTACTAAATTATTTATAGCAGCATCGTTATTGCTAATTAATTTTTGCTTGGCGAAAGCACAAACGGATATGGATGACTTAAAAGGAAATGTTAAAAGGCAATTTGAAAAATGGCTTATAAAAGGTGAGTTTGAGAAAAATTCTGATTATGAAAACAGAATAAAAAATCAATCAGCTTCGCAATTCAACACCATTGTTGCTGCAAAAATTGACGAGGAAAAAAAGAGAAAGTTGGGTTATTCAAAAGACGTAACCTTAGACAAATATAATCCTGAAAATGAAACATATGCATTATTATGGCGTGGACTTGGTTACCAAGCTCCTGCAGATACTGCAATTATTAAAATACCGTCAGCTATTGCTCTTGATTTCAGCAGAATTTGTACCCGTAGTAGTAATTCAACCGCTTACCTAATGCCTCTTGAAATCGGTCTTATTAATAATACATGGCAAATAACTAAAGGTGTATTTCTATTCGACAATTTTTGGGGTGGAGCATCAGGCCAACAATTTGCTACGCTAAACAAAGAAAAGGGAGTTTACGTTTATGAATACAATAATTACGGTCTAAAAAAATACTATACAATAGATGTGTTTAAGATAAAAAAGGCAGATGATATAAAAAGAGAAGTCTATTTCTACGAATGGACATCGCCCAAAGCATCTTCAATTCAGCCTATTAATTTCAACTATTTTGATTTAGGAATAACATTACCAGAATTTAAATAAAAATGAAAAGAACATTAATTGCAGGGATACTTGAAAGCGGAATTTAAATAATTGGGCCAATAAGAAATATTATGAAACAGAAACACAGTTTCCCTGCTATACTATCATTCTTTATTCCCGGCTTAGGGCAATTAATAAAAGGACACATTATTAAAGCAATTCTGATATGGTTTATGGGAGGGCTTCTAAGTTTCTTCTTTTGGTGGACTTTTATAATTCCATTTATAATTTGGGCTTGGAATGTTTTTGACGCATATAATTCAAACTAAAATATTAATTTAAAAATACAGAATATGAGTGCACCAAAACATCTAAGGCATAAACCTATTATAGAAGTTTCAGATTACGAACAAATTGATTCACATTTCTATAACCGAAACACCAGTGATGCAAAGGCATTGTCAATTGGCAAAGCTCAATTTGATGACACCGAAATAACTGCTAAAGTTTGGAGAAAACCAAAAAAAAGGTGGAGTCCTCAAAGTGAGGAATTACCGCTTCATAGAGTAATTGACCTTGCGATATTTATTATTGAAAACTTAAAATCAAGCAGCCAAGGAATAGGTGAATCTACAAGTGTTCTTTCTCAAAGTGAATTGAACAAAATCGAAGATTTTTATAAAAAAAACAAATCTGAATTTGATACTCGAATTGAAGAATTACGAAAAGCTATCAATAAATTTTAAAACCAACATAATGAAAAACATTTTATTTGTTTTTTTGCTATCCAATTTAAGTCTTACTGCCCAAAAAATATTAATTTATTCCGGCCCATATTCAGACGAATATATTGAGAAAGATGCTGAAGGAGAAAGGTTTGGAGGAGATGGGTCTGGATTTGGGGGCGCAAGAGGAACAGCTAATTATCAATATTATGAGACGGCTAATTCTACAAGAGTGTTTCAGGGAAGTTTTACATTGAAGGAATATCCCAGTCTTCCTCCAAATATTATTGGGAATTTCAAAAATGATTTAAAAGATGGAAAATGGTCAATAACAAGATATAACAATCCTGACGCATCGGGTTTTGTTCCCTGTGTAGGAATGGTTTATGGGAACTTTATAAGTGGCAAGCTAAATGGTCTTTGGACATATTCGTTAAAAGATAAAAAAACAGGTAAAATATATAGAAGTTCAACAGCTCATTTTACGAATAACATCAAGACTGGCATGTTTGAATTTGTCGCCAATGACCGAGAAAAATTTGAAATAAAAATAAATTATGATTCCCTTGGAGATTTTCATGGAACATATTTGATTAAATATTGGATTCGTGATATACCATACGAAAATCATGGTGAATATAATCATGGTACGCTATTGTCATCAATACACCGTAATCTTGCTACCGGTGGAGTCCCTTCTAACAATGATCCTTTTTGGGACCTTTCAACTGCATTAGATTTTTGGGGATGTAAAGCCGATGGTTATAATGGCTGTATAAGACATGACAACCCGTTGTTTATTTTTGCTAAGGGTACTAATTTAAACGCATCAAACCCATTAAAAGAACAAGCAATAGCTAAAGTGAAATTAGATCAAGAAAATGCAGAAGCAGAAGCTAAATTGATAAAGAAAGAAACAGATTATAGAAGCTACATTAGTTCTGCCGATAATTATTTTTCAAAAAAAAACTATCAGTCAGCAATTACAGATTATGAAAATGCCTCAAGATTAAAAAAAAATGAACCATATCCTTCAGAAAAAATAAAAGAATGTAAAAATAAATTAGCTGAATTATTTGAAATCCAAAGTAAATATGAAGGATTTATTGCAAAAGCAGATAATGCTTTCAAGAAAAAGGATTACGACTTGTCAATAGTTGAATATAATAATGCTTTAAATATAAAAAAGGAAAATTATCCTAAAACACAAATAGAAAAAGCCAAAGAATTAAAAGAAGAAGAAGCTCGCTTGTTACGTGAATTCTTAATTGAAAGGAGTAAAACAGTTTACAGTTTAGAGCAAATTAATCGCTCAGAATATTTCTCGTTGCTACAAAGAACACAAGATTTATTAGTTGAAAAGCTAAGTGTAAATGTTTCTAAAGAATACGAATACGAAGGTGCTTTAACAATTTCAATAGACACCACCAATAAGGTTGTTTATGATATAATCCCTGCGGAAAATAGTAAGGATAAATTAAGTAAAGAAATAAAGGAAGTTTTAAATTCAATAAATTATCCTGTACAGAATCTGAAAGGATATAATGTAAATTCAAAAGCAAATATTTCTCTTAAGATTTTAATGTTTAATGGTTCAACAAAATTTCTATTTAGAGTACGCTCTTCTAAGGGTATAAATAATTTAGAATTCCAAAAGAATGAATGTAATCCTGCCGTTTCAAACGCTATACTCGATAAATATTACGGAAAAATCCATCCCAATGTTTACACAGATAAATATGAATACTTGAAAGTCAATGAGAAGGTTTATTTTTCTGACGAGTTAAAGGAAAACTAATCGTCTTAAAGTAGTTATAGAAAAACTCCGGAGCCAAATTATAATATTATCTCAGAAATCTAGAGATCACAGACAAAAGTGCTTGGAAGGTATATAAAAAACTAAAGCCAGTTTCATCACCAACACAAGTTTGGGAGAGGAGGAACTGGCATAACGATACAAAGATAATGAGGTTTTCGGTTTTTGACAAATTTTTTTCGCATTTTTGCATTCTAAATGACAGAAAGCCAATTAAAATACTATTTATCAAGCCCTCGCTTCAATGTTTATCTTGCCCAGACAAGTAATGATTTCGGAAAAGCGTATCGCTTATACAAAGCCAATATTGAATTGTCAGAAGCTTTTTATCCTGTTTTATCGGTCTTGGAAATTTGCCTTCGTAATGCTATAAACGAACAACTGAAACAATATTTTAATGACCCATATTGGTTCAAAAATCATTTACCTAAAGAGTTTCATCCATTCATTGCAGAAGCTGAACAAAAAATATTATCACAACGTAAGACCTTAACCGCAGACAAAATAATTGCCGAACTTAATTTTGGTTTTTGGAACAGGCTGTTTAACCGCAATTACACAGCGTTACTATGGAAACCGCTACGACTGATTTTTAAAAATACTCCAAAACATTTGCGCCAGCGTGACACCATTGCGGACTATCTTTTCCGCATTAGAAAACTTCGCAACAGAATTTATCACTACGAGCCAATTTTCCGAAACTTACAAGACGTTGAAAAACAATACAACGAAATGCTTTCCTTCATTGCTTGGCTCGACCGAGATTTACCGAAATTACTTGACGATATTGACCGTTTTAAGGAAATATTAAAAAAAGCAAAAGCAATATAATTTCACACCCATTGTATTGCGACCACTTTGTAAAAACCATCGTGTAACGACCGTTATTGTAGACCCATTGTATTGCGACCATTGGGTTATAGCTGCTGGGTTACGACCGCTTTGTAAAAACCACTTGTAACGACCGTTATTTTTTAAGACCATTGTATTTCGACCAATTGGTTACAACCATTGGGTTACGGCCGCTTTGTTAAAAACCATCGTGTAACGACCGTTATTTTAAGATCATTGTATTTCGACCAATGTGTTACAGCTGTTGGGTTACGACCGCTTTGTTAAAAATCATCGTGTAACGACCGTTATTTTAAGACCATTGTGTTTCGACCAATGTGTTACAGTTGTTGGGGTTCGACTGTTGTGTATTTTAATTTAGGGGTAATTAAAATTTATGTTTTCATAACACCCCACAGGGCAAGCACATTTAAAAACCGCACCAGCCAACACACGTCCAAAGTTTTTAAATAAGCTTTCCCTTTCCTACCTAAAAAAGGAAAAAAATCCTCCCTAAAAAAAACAAAATTTTCTTCCCTCCGCACTTCCGACACACATTCGTGCTAACTTTGCAACAAGCGAATTTCATAGCAAGAAAAAAGAACGCCCTGGTGTATAACATCAAATAGGCTATATGGCCGTTTACAGCCAGTTTCATCATTTCAGTTCGCAATGGAAATCGGTCGTGGCAAAAACCTTTCACATCGGAAGAAAATTATTTTTTATTTGGTTTTTGCCACTTGTAATTTTATAATTATTTTCACGAAGGCGGCCACATCACCTATTTTGCCGTTAGGCACAAGGCGTAAGAAAAAAAGGAAAGAACCCTATAATAAACGGACTAAGCAGACAGAAAAGTACATTTCAACCCGACACGCCCCAACCACGCAAAAAGAAAATTTTGTTTTTTTTGCCAACGCACTTTTAAAAAATGAGAAAATGCCAACCACACATTTTAGCACATTTTTTTTGCCCCAAAAGGCAAAAAAAAAGAGCTAAAATTTTGCTCCCCGCCCTCCTAATATTTTTCGATTTCAAAAGTGTGGTTAGGAAAAAAACACTTTTTGATTTAATTCATCAATCATTTTTTTGAAGGATTCGGCTTTCATTTCATTTATTTTTGCATTTGTTACAAGTACACTATTGTGCAAAAAATTTAATAAATGAAGTCTTGCTTTTGAACCCTTTTCTTTCAAAGGCTTCATAAACATAGTATCGTCTAAAACAAAACTGAAATCATTATTCTTGTCAAAATGAGGGGAATCTGTTATCATCATTCCTAAGAAAGAGTCTTCTTCGGAATTAATTTCTTCAGGTGAAAGAATAATTACAGAGTGATTTCCTTTTGTTCCGCTGCCGAAAGACACATTAACTACATCTCTTCTACATACTCTCATACCGCCTTATTGTATTTTGATAAATGATTAGATAAGGCGTAAATAGAAGAGTTTGACAAATTCGATTTAAGTTGTTTATAGGCTAATTTAGCCTCTATGATTTTTATAATCTCATCTATGGAACTTATCGTTTCAGTTACATTAGTTTTGATTTCGAGTAAATTAATGCTATCGGTATCCTTTATAGCCGAATTAACAAAACTTAGTAGTTTTATTAATTTTTCAAATTCTTTAATATCTGACTCAGTAAGGGTATTAGAAGGGATTTTATTCTCAATTAATGCTTCTTTAAGCCCCATAAAAGCATAATTTAGAAAAACATATTGGTCTTTAATTTTTTTCCGTAAGTTGCTTAAAAATTTACCAAATGATGGCAACTTAAAAGATTCCGAAAATAAACGAATTTCAAATGGTATGGCTGTATGAGCATTCATTGTTACTAATGTTTATTAGTAGTAATATGCAAATATACAAAATAAATATTGATACGGAAAGAAAATATCGACACTATGCCTATATTTACTAATGAAAGCACTTTTTTATATGTTCTGTTTTTTTTGAAACTTAAAATTGAATAGCTCCGATACTGGAATATCAAGTGTGCGGGCTATTCTGAAAATTGTACTAACTGTTGGGTTTATTCTCGAAGTTTCAATACGTGCAATTTGGGAAAGAGCTATATCTGATTCATAAGCCAAATCTTCCTGTGTGAACCCTTTCTCAGCTCTAATTTCTTTCAATCTTTTTGCCAATAAAGATACCCCCTCTTCATCATAGATTAAAACACGCTTTTTCTTTTTTGATTTTTGCACATAACAAATTGAGCATATATGCTATAAATATATTATAGCACTTGTGCTATATTTAGTTTTTTATCACTACTATTGCAAATGATTAAAATAATAATTCAGAAAAAACTGAAAAAAGACTTTTCATTTCACAATCAATAAATTAAACAAACCTCAAACTAAAAAATATCATGAAAAAACAATTACTTATTGCTTTGCTTGCCATAATTAGTTTTGGAACTAATGCGCAAACCCGTGAATGTGGAACTATGTTAAATTTGGAAGAAATGATGGTAAAAGACCCAACATTAAAGAAAAAGCTAGAAGAAAAAGAAAAACAAACTCAAGAATGGTTAAAAACAAATGAAAAAAGTAAAACTTCTAAACTGACAAGCTATTTTCAACCCACTTCGCCTATTAATAAAACTGTTCTGTCAAACCGAAGTGTTACTTCTTTGTGTGGTTATAACAATACATATTATACAACAATTGCAGCACCAACAGCAGTTAATCAAATTGTATCCCCAACTCAAAATTGCACATTCGGTGGTGAATACGTAACCGTATCAAATCTAATTAAAGGTAGAGTTTACAGAATTTCTACCTGTGGCACAAACAGTTTTGATACTCAAATTACAATTTATCCTCAAGGAGGGGGGCAGTCTGTTGGTTTTAATGACGATTGGTGTGATTCAATGTCTCAAATTCTTTTTAATCCCCTAAGTACTGGCAATTATGATATTTTAATTGACCAATATAATTGTCAAAGTAATACAACATGTGCATCGCTTGAAATAGAATTAGTATACACCCCACGCCCGGTAATTACTATTCCAGTAGTTGTTCACGTTATACACACAACAGGTGAAGCAGTTGGGACAGGTAGTAATATTTCTGACCTACAAATCCAATCTCAAATTGATGTTTTAAATGAAGACTACCGTAGGTTAAACACAAATATTAATTCAACTCCAGCGGCCTTTAGAGGTTTATCGGATGATGCCCTTATTGAATTTTGTCTAGCTTCAAGTGATGAATCTGGTAATGTTACAGATGGTATTGAAAGATTTACATACACTCAAACATATTTTGATATGGCAGATATGAATTCTATTGTTAAACCTCAAACAATATGGGATAGAGATAAATATTTAAATCTGTGGACAGTTAATTTCGGTGGAGACGATGCAAGTTTATTAGGCTTTGCGCAATTTCCTTCAACAGGTTCAGCAAATACTGACGGTGTTGCTATAAAATATAGTGCCTTTGGTAGAGTTGACAATGTAAGCCCTCCGTTTGATGAAGGGAAAACTGTAATACACGAAGTCGGTCATTGGTTAGATTTAAGACATATTTGGGCGGATGACCAAAATCTTTCTGACCACTGCACTGGTTCAGACTTCGTAGCCGATACACCCAATCAAGACTCTGCAAATAGCGGTTGTCCAATATTCCCTCACAACACTTGCTCAAATGGCGCAAATGGAGGCGATATGTTTCCCAACAATATGGATTACTCTAATGACGCTTGTTTAAGTTTGTTTACTTACGGACAAACTTCAAGAATGGAGGCTGCATTATTTGGTCCAAGAATTGGCTTATTAACTTCAAATGGTTGTAGTTCGCCAACAGGGATAACAGATAATACAACTAATATTATTATAAAAATATTTCCAAATCCAGCAACATCTGTAGTTAATGTAACAATAGGTTTATCAGATAAAAATCTAAGTGATATTTCATTTAATCTTTTTGACATAATCGGTAAAGAAGTTATAAAAATTGACAATCTACAAAAGAATCAAATCCAATTTTCTACTGACCAATTAACAAAAGGTATATACTTATATAAAGTTGTAAAAGGAAATGAAAACGTATTATCAGTCGGCAAATTAATAATTAATTAAACCATAATATTATGAAATTAAATATAATATTTTTTTCTTTAATTTTTGTTTTTAACCAGTGTAGTAATGTTCATAAAGCAGATAAAACCACTACTACAAACAACCGCCATCGAATCAATCGTTATTATCCTGTCGGATGTAACTACACCGC
>JAVHRJ010000602.1:65105-76254 GCA_036171595.1 Bacteroidales bacterium | reverse complement strand
AACCATTCAAACGTCATGCTGAACTTGTTTCAGCATCTGCTCACGCACACCCTTACATTCCTTAAAGTGATTTAATCCAAAAACAATGTTTATATTCTTAAAACATTATATGGTGTTATAACATTTATTACAATAATCAGTTTGAGATTCTCGAAGACTGATAATGCAGAGTATAGGAATGTTTCTGTTGCCTAAAAATAACAATTACGATTACCGCAGTATAACTAAATAATTATACATAATGTTATATAAAAAAATAATATTTTTTTATTTTTCCTTAACCAAAATTATGTATGTTGGAAAGTGGTCGCTATAACCACCCATCCAATTACCACCAACATAAGTTCTAAAAGGGTATCCAGCAAAAGCACCATCTTTTTGAACTAAAAAACTTTTATTAAAAACTTTAGCACGTAAAAAACGATACGACGATTTATCTTTTTCTAACAAAGGTTGCGAAACAATAATCTGATCGAACAAATCCCACTTATCTCTATATGCTAAACTTCCAATGCCATCTTTTTTAAACAAATTATACATTGGGTTATAAAGTTCACCATTTTTTATTTCATCAACATTGCTCTTTGCCTGTAGGTGTTTAGTTAAACTGTTATTTGTTGGGTCGTCGTTTAAATCGCCCATAATAATAATTTTTGCATTAGCATCCGATTTATAAATTGAGTCGGCTAAAGATTTGCAAAGGTCGGCTGCAGCATTTCTTAATGGTGCGCTACGTTTTTCGCCACCACTACGCGATGGCCAGTGGTTTACAATAAAATTAAATTTTTCACCATCCAAAATTCCTGTAACAACAAGTTGGTCGCGAGTAAACCAATCGGTTTTGCCCGGAATACGCAATGTTACAGAACGAACATTTGTAACTGTAAAATGTTTTTTTTGATAAAGTAAGGCAACATCAACACTACGTTTATCAGGACCATTAACCCAAGCGTAGCCATAATTTAAAGGAGCTAATGCAGGCGAAGCAATTAAGTCTTCTAAAACAGTATTGTTTTCGATTTCGCTAACACCAATAACAACTGGTCCATTTGTTTGAATTTCGTCACCAATTTTACTTATCACATCTGACATGTGTTCAATTTTTTTTAAATATCTTTTTGAACTCCAATTATTCTTACCATTAGGCAAAAACTCTTCATCGTTTTTATTAGGATCATCAATTGTATCGAATAAATTTTCTAAATTATAAAATGCTACACACAAAGCCTTATATTTTTTTTCTTGCGAAAACGTACTATTTATAAACACTATCAAGAATAACGAAACAAAAAATATCTTAATCATAATTGTAAATTTTTATTTTTCAAAGTTAAAATAAATGTATATGAAATATTGTTTTTTTAAATTTATAAAAATTGTTTTTTAACCATTATTTATAAAACACAAATTACACTTCATTATTTTCTTCTCCAATATAGCGACGAGTAATATATCGAACAGGAAAGCGTGAGGCAATAAAACCAATAAAAAGAACAGTTAAAAAAGTAATAACAAAGTCTATAAGTCGCATTTCTACTGGATAAACATTAACAATAAAAGCTCCAGGTGCAGTTCCTTGCATTGGTATTAATCCGAAATTCTGCTGTAATATACAAATGGTAGCACCCAAAAACAATCCTAAAAGTGCACCAAATATTGAAATTAGCCAACCCTCTAACAAAAATAATTTTCGTATTTCTGGCATTGTCATTCCCATGCTTTGCAATGTTTTTATATCTTCTTTTTTTTCTATAATTAACATTGTTAATGAGCCAATTATATTAAACGATGCAACTAGTAAAATAAAAGCCAGAATTAAAAACACTATTACTTTCTCCGATTTCATTATTTTATAAATAACTTCGTGTTGTTCGTATCTGTTTTTAACAATAACAGAGTTCCCAAAAAGTTTTTGTACTTCACGTTCAATTGATTTTGAATTTGCTCCAGGTTTTAATTTAATTTCTAAAGATGTTACTTCATTATCATATTCTAACATTTCGCGAGCAAATGTTATAGGAACAATAACATATTGGTCAACCTCGGGGTCAATACCATAAATTCCAACTGGATATATAGTTTTAATATTAAATGCTTTTTCAGGATCGTCGGAAAAGGCCGATGTGCGTTTAGGAATATAAATTTTTATTGGCGACACAAAATTCAAACTAATAGAAAGGTATGAAGAAACACCCATTCCAATTACTGCAACCGACCCACCCTGATACTCTAACATAAAATGACCATTAACTATCATCGTATCAATACCAGTCATTGATGGATAATTTTTACTAACGCCCTTAATAATAAATGGATGATAAATATTTTCGTATCTAATTAATGCATTTTCCTCAATCGATTCGGAATACATTTTAACACCGTAAATATTTGTAAGCAATTGTAATTTTGCACTATCTGGAATAAAAGTTTTACCCGATAAGGGAACAATTTTTAAATCGGGGTCAAAAGAATTAAACCGATTTACAATAAGCGATTCGAGTCCATTAAATACTGATAAAACTACAACAAGAGCCATTGTACCAATAGCAATACCGCTAACAGTAATAGCCGAAATAACATTAATTACATTAGTCGATTTTTTTGAAAAAAGATAACGTTTTGCTATAAAGTATTTTAAGTGCATTTATTTTCTACGATAATTTAATTACTTTTTTAAAAGCTCGTCAATACGGCTAGCATACTCTAAAGAATCGTCAACAAAAAAAGCTAATTCTGGAATTAATTTAACCTGATTTTTTATTTTTTTTCCTAGTTGAAATCTAATAGCTTTTTTATTTTCATTAATAATATTAAATGAATTTTCTTTTCCGTTAGGTGCAAAAATACTTAAATATACTTTTGCTAAAGCGAGGTCAGGACTCATTCTAACGGTTGTTACCGAAATTAAATTTCCATTATAAAAAGATAGTCCATCTTTTTGAAATATTTCGCTTAATTCTTTTTGAATTAACCGTGAAACTTTATTTAATCTTAAATCATCCATGTTTAATTAAATTTTATTGCGTTTACAGGTCTAATACGTGAAATAACCATCGAAGGAATTATTAGCATAACAAATGTTACTAACATTGAACCAATATTTAAAAATATTAATTGCGTAATATTTAATGATATTGGAACAAATTCGATATAATAAGACTCTTGATCGAGAGTAAATATTTTAAAATAATATTGAATAACACAAAGGCCAATGCCAATAATATTTCCCCAAATCATACCTCTGCTTATTAAAAATGCCCCATTATAAAGGAAAATTTTTCTAATACTAATATCTTGTGCACCAATAGCTTTTAAAATACCTATCATATTTGTTCTTTCTAATATCATAATTAACAAGCCCGAAACCATATTAAAACCTGCAACTAATATCATTAAAATTAAAATAACCCACAAATTGGTATTAAATAGTCCTATCCAATCAAATATGTAAGGATATTTTTCGACTATTGTTTGAATTCGTAGTTTTCCGCCATCGGGTTGAATTTTTGTTCCAGCAATATCAAACACTTTATTTGCAATATTATTTAAATCGTCAAAATCGTCAATAGTAATTTCGAAACCCGAAATTTTACTTTCATCCCAATCGTTAAGCTTTTGTATATGACGAATGTCTGCAAAAACAAACATTTTATCGAACTCTTCTAAATAAGTTTGATAAATTCCAGTTATTTTAAATTTTCGCATTCGCGGAGGCTCTTGAATAAAATACATGGGTAAATTATCGCCTACATTTAAATTGAGTAGTAGTGCGAGTTTTTTAGAAATTACAACTCCATTACTTTTAATAGTATCTTTTATCTCGAAGTGTTTACCATCTAACATAAACTTGTCAAAAAATGTCCAATCAAAATCTTTATCTATTCCCTTTAAAATAACACCTTGCACATTATCCTTAGTTTTAATAATACCGGGCTTTGTAGCATAAATTTGAATATGCGAAATTCCCTTAAGTTTTTTTAATTCAGGCAAAAAACTTTGATTTTTATTTATCGAATTAGTTTCGTAAGAATAATTTGAATCGTAGTTAATTATTTGAATATGAGAGCCAAAGCCAAACACTTTATTTCTTATTTCAGATTTAAACCCTTGAACAATAGCCAAAGAAATAATCATTACAGCCAAACCTAATGCAATGCCAACAACGGCAATTGTAACTATTGGTCGCGAAATACGGTTACCGCTACCCTTGCCAGTCATTATACGTTTTGCTATAAAAAATTCAGTATTCAATATTCTTTTTTCTACAAAAGTAACATTTTCAAAAATGTATAATTTGAAATTCTCTTATTTAAATTAAATTATATATATAAAGCATGAATAATCAGCTATTTTGAATAAAATAATTAATTTTGTATTTTAGAAAAATTAACAATTTTAGAAAATAACTATATTTGCAAAAAAATATTTTATGGAAAAAGAAGAAGTAATAAAAATAATTAATAATTTTTTAATTGAAGAGTTCGAACTTAACCCAGAGCAAATTAAACCCGAAGCTAAATTAAAAGACGACTTAGGTTTAGAAAGTTTAGATTTTGTTGACATTGCCGTTGTTGTTGAAAAAGAATTTAAATTTAAAGTTAAAGGCGAAGAAATGGTTGACGTTAGAACCCTTGACGACTTATATAATTATATTTTTAAAACCGTAAACAGCAAAAACTAATTGGCAACCTGGAAAGGTACAACACGTGGTAACACTTTAGGATACAGGATATTCATTTTCACATTAAAAACATTTGGACTTTCTGCTTCGTATTTTTTGTTAAAATTTGTTGTACTGTACTTTTTCTTTTTTTCCAATAAATCGTACAAGTCTCTATCATTTTTTTATAAAAATATATTTAATTACAGTCATTATAAATCAATAAAATCGATTTATAAAAACTACCTTACTTTGGGTAAAACTTTACTCGACAAAACCGCCTTAATGGCTGGATTTAAAACGAAATTCACATTTGATTTTGATGGCGAAAATTACTTACATGATATGGCTAACAATACTGGCGGAATATTAATTTCGGCACATATTGGGAATTTTGAAATGGCTGCAAATATGCTAAATAGAATTAAAACAAAAATAAACATTGTAGTACTCGATGCCGAACACGAAAAAATTAAGAATTTACTAAACTCTGTTTTAAAAACCACTGTAAATATTATTCCGCTTAAAAACGACATGTCGCATTTGTTTTTAATTAATAAAGCTATTGAAAACAAAGAGATTATATGCATTCATGGTGATAGATTTATTGATGGCGAGCGCACAATTGAGTTAGATTTTATGAAAAACAAAGCCCTTTTTCCAGCTGGTCCATTTCATTTAGCTTTACTTTATAAAGTTCCAGTTTCATTTGTGTTTGCAATGAAAGAAAACAATTTTAAATACCATTTTTTCGCATCGAAGCCTAAAATTTACAACGTTGTAAAAAATAGAACAAATCGTAATTCAGAAATTTTGGGAATTGTAAATGATTATATAAGTGAATTTGAAAAAATGGTAAAACAGTATCCACTACAATGGTTTAATCATTACCAATTTTGGAAAAATTAATAACAATGAGCAAAAGTATTTTATTTATATCGGCAAATCAACTAAAAGAACCTTACCCTGTTTATCCATTGGGCATTTCGTATTTAGTATCATATTTAGAAGAACACATGCCCGATTTAAAAATTCTTTTATTCGATTTTAACAAATCGGGATATAACGAATTAGCAGAACTTATTCGCAAGGAGAATCCTAAATATATTGGTATCTCGTTTCGAAATGTTGACGATGTTAATTTTTATGCAAAAAACAGTTATATTGCACATTACAAAGCAATTGTTGACTTAGCAAAAGAAATAACAAAATCCACAATAATTATAGGCGGACCAGGTTATTCTATTTTTCCAATTGAAATGTACAATTTGTTACAACCACATTTTGGAATATATGGCGAAGGTGAAATTTCTCTTTTTAAATTAATTGAAACCATTGAAAATAAAGAAAATAAATTTAACGACATACCCCGACTTATTTACAAAAAAGATGGTATAACAACGTTCAATAAAAAAGACGATTCTACTTTACAGCCAAAAACATCGTACAATAAAGAAATGACCGATTATTATTGGAAAAACAGCGGAATGTTAAATATACAAACAAAACGTGGATGTCCATATAATTGTATTTATTGCACTTATCCCTTAATCGAAGGGAAAAATGTTAGAACACACAATCCTGAAATATTAGTCGAAAATATTGAGAAATATTTGCTCGAAAATAGTGTTGATTATTTCTTTTTTACCGACTCGCTATTTAATTTAAAAAATAAATTTAATTACGAATTTGCTGAACTTATTTTACGTAAAAACATAAAATTTAAATGGGGAGCTTATTTTAATTTTAAAAACTTACCCGAAGATTTATTAGTGCTTTTAAAACAAGCTGGATTAACACATATAGAATTTGGTACCGATTCTCTTTGCGATTTAACATTAAAAAGCTATGGCAAACCATTTAATTTTAACGACATATTAACAACTTCTGAAATTTGCAATAGATTAGATATTGATTTTGCTCATTTTTTAATTTTAGGTGGATATGGCGAAACAAAAGAAACATTAAAAGAGACATTCGAAAACTCAAAAAAAATAGGTAGAACAGTATTTTTTCCATTTGTAGGAATGAGAATTTACCCAAATACCAAATTATGTGAAATAGCAATAAACGAAGGAAAAATTCAACCAACCGACGATTTGCTTTTACCAAAATATTATATTGCCGAAGAATACAACGAAGAACTTGTAAAACAATATGCAAAAGAATCGGGTAAACGGTGGGTTTTTCCCGACGAAGATTCCTCAGCAATTATAAACAAATTAAGGATGAAAGGAAAAAAGGGCCCGCTTTGGGAATATTTAACTAAATAGTTAACTTTAACAAATGAAAGATTTAACTCAAATATATGAACTAATTCCTCAACGATTACCAATGGTAATGGTTGATGAACACATATATACAAACGAAAACAAAACTCAAACACGATTTACTGTTGTAAGCGATTCTTTTTTTTGCGAAGAGGGATATCTATCGGAAGCCGGAATTTTAGAAAACATGGCTCAATCGGCTGCTGCACGATTAGGTTATTCATATAAATTAAAAACAACTGGCAACCCACCAATAGGAATTATTGCTACAATGCAGGAAATTCATATTTTAGAATTTCCAAAAGTCGGAAACGACATTTTTACAGAAATAACTTTTGTTGATGAGATAATGGGAATAACCCTTGTTGATTGTAAAACATTATGCAATAATAAAGAAATCGCTTTTTGTAAAATGAAAATTTTATTGCGAGAGTAATTTACTTATTAGAAACAATTTATACCTTTAAACTTTATTTTGTAAAAACAATATCATGGACGATACCCAAACTTTTGCAATTGAAATAATTAAAGAATTAGAAAAAAAATTTAAAAATGCTTGCTGCAATAAAGTAGCCGAAGCATATCTCGACTGTGCCTTATTAATTAAACATCGATTAAAAGAAAAACAGAGCAAGAAAAGTTAAAGTTTTATTAACTTACTCCATACTGTTGTTTCATGTTATCTAAAAGCTGACGTTCATTTTCATCTACAGTACCATCAATTGAAGCAGCCTTTTCCATTAATTTAAAAACTTTTTCGCGTTTCTTTTGGTCTTCAGGCATTTTTATAGATAACTGGCCATTTTGTGCCATCTGGAACATTGGTTCAATTTTATCGACATTATAACCAAATTTCTTTGCAATTTGTTCTGCAAAATCACGTTCTTCTTGAGCAAATACCCCATCGCAAGCCATAACAATAAGTGCATTATTAAATGCATAATCACGAACATCCATTGCCTTATCAATTACATCTGGCTTAATACCAGCAGCAAAGTTTGCTCCGTTCATTGCATAATAATTATAATATTCTGTTAATGACATCATGTCGCTAACAATCCATTCGTTTGCTGGACTGTTAAGTTCATGTCCACAATATTGACATTTTAAATCTATTGTATCGCCAACTGGTCCACCACATGATGGACAGCGGTGAGCATAAAGCGAACCCTTAGAAACTTCAGGATTTGAATTTCTGCTTAAAATAACGACTTTAGTATCTGTAACAACAACTGAATCAAGCTTAACTACTTTTTTCTCTTGAGGAATTACACGTTGATAAGAATATTTTATTGATACAATCATTGAATTCATATTGTCTTTTTGTAATGCACCTATTAAAGTTACATCACTTAAGAAAATTCGATTGTAAATAAATTGCTGCTCGCTAGAAAAAGTTGCTTTAATTTTTTCAAAAGCAGAATCAGTAGTAAATCTACGTAGAATTGCAGGATCGTTTAACACTCTTGCAGTTTCTATTTGCAAGAAAGCATTACTTGCTTTATCTTCAATAAGCTGAATAGAAAAATCATCATTCTGTTGTTCAATTTCTAAAACTTTATCTTGTAAATTTCCTGCTTTAACAACTAACGGATTAGATGAAATATAATCGTCGGCTTGTGTAACTTCCGAAAGTACCCAATCATACTCACCGCTATTTGTAAGAGTTCCGCAGAATTCGCATTTTGCAACTTCGCCAGGAACTTTAGGAAGTGCTGCTCCACAAGATGGGCAGTTATCTGACGAGAAAATATCTTTTTCTTCGGCTCCACGTTTCTTTAAATACGACCAATATTCAACAAACTCTTCGCTACCACCAGAGTTTAACTCAGGATATTTTTCACTAACAAAATGGTCGTTAACCGAAGCATGTATTGCAACATGAATTACATCAAAAAATCCATCAGTATCTACTCTATCTAAATAAACATTTTTAACTTCGAGTTTATCAATTGTGTTTTTCTGCGAAAGTCTATCCATCATTTTAAACTGCACATTTAAACGCTGATACATTCCATCACTAATGTATTTACGCACTTTCGACATGTCTTTATTTTGCCATGCCTCTTGTATTTGAATAAATGATGTTTTTACTTTCTCTTTAAACTTTGCTTCATCAAAATTTGGGTTATGTTCAATAAAATCGTTGTATCCTTTAACTTTTTTAATTCCATCGCCAGTAGGTAGAGTATTTAATATTGATTGTTGTTTTGCTTTTTTTCGAGCAAAATATAATACAGCTATAATAATTGCTAAAACAATAATATTATATGGAAATGGAATTGCCATTATTATATAAAAAACTAATCCGATTAATCCATCACCGCCACCACTATCGCCACCTGAGCTTCCACCTGCTCCGCCCATACGAGCATAAGCATAACTTATTGCAATAAAAAACAAAAAGGTGAACACGAATTTTAATAAAGGTTTTTCGAAATTAATGATGAAATTATTTTTCATAATTTTTATTTTTTTTAAAGCTCGATTATAAAAATTTTATAAAATACAAAGTTTATTTTTTTAATAGTTAAAGAAGTTTGATTGGTTTACGCCCACATCAAAACGTCCATCACTAATTGCAATTGGTTCGTTATTTATTAAAATCTGAAATTCAAAATGTCCTGATAAAATTATTTCAGTTTTTTTTGTATCAACATATAACAATTGTGCTTTATCAAATTTAATAAAGCCATTTAATAAGTTAGTATTGACATACGAACCATTTATGTTAATTGATATTTTATTTGATGTTAAATTTATTGTTGAATCGTTAAATTGCAACAAATCTTCATATGTTGATGGTAAAAAATTCGTAAAATAAAACTTCATAGACATTTGCGAGTTATAACCACTATTGTTACTGCCTTTTTGACCAACAAAATTAAATGTCATTGTATCATTTGTTACAATTACTTTTAATGGTACATATTGATCATTTGAAATAAATAATTCTCTATCGTAATATGCTCCAAATGTATTATACCCCCATTCAGAATATATTGGTAAACCTGGAGATTCAATATCGTCAATAAAAATAGAATCTCGTAAATTTTTATCTTTCTTACAACTAAATGTTATAATAATAAACAATATAAATAAATATTTTATTTTCATTTCTTAAATTTTAAAGGCATTAATAAATTTATTTGCAAACCACCGCCAATACCTGTTTCTACTAAACTTGAATTTGTTTTTACAGTCTTTATAGAAGCTGCAAATGCTTCAATATTAAAATTAAATTTACCTTCTTTACCTAACTTTATACCTGCTCCAAAATTTAAATTACAATGAAATGGATTAGGATTACCAAATTTATTAACTACATCATCTGTATAATTTTCCATAATGTTATTATAAAACACTACATCGTTTTTAGTGCTTAATTTATAGCTAAAATCTACAGATGTTTTAAAGTAGAACCTAAAAAAGCGATTTTGTGATGTAAAAAATCTTAATTCGAGTGGCAGACCAATAAAATAAGATGATTGGTTTATTTCAGTTACTCTAAAAATTTCTGAGCTTGTACTGCTTTGATTTGCTAGCAAATAAAAATATTTATCGTTTTCTGACCAATAATTTTGCTTACCTAAACTACTCGAAATATAAGTAAACCTAATGCCATAAATTACACCTAATTTATTTTTTAAACTTCTCGATTCTTTTTTTATACCAAAATAAAGCTCATTATACCGACCTGTTAAATTTGTTACAGAATAATTATTGTTATTAGAAGAATTGTCGGCTCTTATAAAGTTGTACTCGGGAATATTGGGTGTTATAAAAGTGTTTCCAAAATCAACCCCATAATATTTAACTGAGTCGTATTGATTTTGCGCATAAATATTATTAACTAAACAAAAATAAATGACAACAAATAAAATTCCAAATAATTTATTCATAGTTTCTATTTTTAAACAAATATAAAAAAATAAAACTACAAATTAATTGTTTAATAATTATTTAAAAAATACAAATTAATTTTATTTGAAATTTCCGTTAATTTTTCTTTTCCTAACTTCAATTTTGGTCTAGAAAAATCGATATCAGACACTTTATTTATTGGAATTAAATGAATATGAGCATGAGGTACTTCTAATCCAATTACTGCAATTCCAATTCTTTTACAAGAAACATTTTTTTCAATTGCCTTAGCAACTTTTTTAGCAAAAAGCATTAATTCAGACAATTCATTATCATCAATATCAAATATATAATT
>JAVHRJ010000602.1:0-65005 GCA_036171595.1 Bacteroidales bacterium | reverse complement strand
TAGCAAAAAGCATTAATTCAGACAATTCATTATCATCAATATCAAATATATAATTAATTTCTCTTTTTGGAATAACTAAAGTATGCCCTTCTGATAAAGGATTTATATCCAAAAAAGCTAAAAATTCTTTGGTTTCTGCGATTTTATAACAAGGAATTTCGCCTGAAACAATTTTAGAAAAAATGCTTGCCATATTTTAATTTTTAAATTAATGCGAAAAGACCTGTAATTATCTAGATATTTCGATGATTTCGAAAGACAACTTACCACTTGGCACTTGAACTTCTACAATATCGCCTAATTTTTTACCAAGCAACCCCTTTGCAATTGGAGTGCTTATTGAAATTTTACCTTCTTTAAGATTTGCCTCGCTCTCGCTAACTAAAGTATATTGTTGTATCGCGTTACTAGTTAAGTTTTTAATTTTAACTTTTGATAAAATTTGAACTTTCGATTTATCAATTTTAGAATCATCGAGTACTCTGCTATTTGAAACAACGTCTTCTAGTTTTTTAATTCTCATTTCGAGCATACCTTGAGCTTCTTTAGCTGCATCATATTCTGCGTTTTCCGACAAATCACCTTTATCGCGTGCTTCGGCAATCATTGCTGAAATTGCAGGTCGCTCAACAGTTTTTAATTGTTTTAACTCTTCTTTTAATTTATTAAAACCTTCTTCGGTTAAATACGATATTTTATTCATAATCACTAGTTTAATATACAAAAAGAATCCCGATTCCCGATAACTCGGGACGGGACTCTTTAAGAGTACAAATATAATTCTTTTTTTTTAAAGTGTAATTTTTGCTCCTATTGAATGAACTCCGTTAAATGGGTTTGTATCGCGGTAAGAGTAATCTATTGAAAATGTTGATCCCTTTTCTTTGTTAAGTGGAATCTGTACAGACACGCCAACTGTTGGACCAGTAAAAACTGTTGTACGAGTATCATAACTACCAATTCCCTTTTCGTAAATATAACCACCTCTAATCATTACAATTTCTTTAAAAGAATATTCTAAACCAGCATGTATCTGGTCTTTTGTAAATGAATTTGAAGTAAAATTACCTGCCAAACTTACTCTATGGTCGCTTTTTATTTTATCGGCAACGGTATCAACTTTTTGAGCAATGTATAAATCGTACATTACACCAATTGCAATTAATGATGGTAGTTCAAAATCGGCCGAGCGTTGCTCAACAGTCATTACTATATCATTTGGGGGTACGTTACCTCTAAACGATAATCCATCGCCTTTAAATCGCATTGTTGGACCAACATTTCGCATTGATATTCCAAAATGTAAATTATCGCGGTTTTTCTTTCCTAACTTGTTTTTGCCTAATCCTGTAAGATATTGAATACCTGCATCAAAACAAACTCCAGAAGCTGCAATATCTGCAGTTTTTTCGTTAATGATTTTCACAACTAAACCTCCATAAATACTATTTGAGAATTCTTTAGCATAAGCAAGCGAAATATTTGTTAATGTTGGCCTATATGTACCAATTCCACCTTCGGGCAAATCAACAGTTGTAATTTCTATATCGCCAATATTCATACTCATTAACGAAAGACTTAAAACTCCACTTTCGCCAACTTTTTGTGATAAACCAAAAGCATTCATACTAATTCCAGTGCCTGCCAACCAGTTTGTACGACTAAAAATAAGCTCAGTTTTTTTAGTAAATGCAGTACCTGCTACATTTAAATTAAGTGCTTCGAGTCCACGAACCCCGCTTGTGTTAGCCCCACCCCAGCCCGAGCAACGAGCCCAAGGGTTAATTAGTAATTCTGTAGCCCCTGCCTGACCAGCACGTTGTTCGTTTCCTGCAAAACCAGAATTTGATATAAACAAAGTAGCTACAGCTATAATTGTTAAAATACTTATTTTTTTCATTTCCTTTTGTATTTTGTTATAAGTAATTTTATTTTAAAAACTATTTAAGTCTATTGGTCGTAAAGCACCAAACCATTTAACTATTTTTTCACCAATGCCTGGTGCATCAATGTGCACGATGTAAACACCGCTAGCTATTGTAATTCCATATTCGTTCTTCAAATCCCAATCTTGATATGACAACTCACTATCCTTTTTAAATCGGCGAATTAATGTACCACTAATATTATAAATACTTATAGTACATTTTTGTGGTAAATTAGTTACTTTAACCTTATAGTCTAACTGATTTTTTTCGTAACCACTATAACCATAATATGGATTTGGTACAACTCTTATTAAATCTAATGCATCTTTAGCTGTTAAATTATCATTTTTAACTGGTACTAAATCTTTAAGTGAGAAATAGTACATTGGTAAATTATCATTTTTAACATTAACTGAATCGACAGCTAAATCATATACAGATTTTTGATATGGATTAGCTATACTAATATCAAAAGTAACGTCTGATTTAATAAAATAATAAGGATCTGATGGGTTAGTTTCCATAATAAGTTCTGGAGATAGAGTTGGATACGAAACCCACATTGCATTATTCCAAATTTTTACTTTATTTAACCCTTGCATTCCTGTTTCAGAAGTAATTGCAGTTAGTTTATCATACATCCATTTACCTTCATCGTAAGCGGGCATATAATATTTTTTATCGTTTGCAGTTAAAGTGTCTCCATTATGACCAAAAACATAAATCACATGCTTTCCACCCAAATATAAGTCGCCAATTGCACCACCTGTTTGATACCATAATGGCGATGCATATTGATTAGTTGGATTCCAAATCATATCAGCTCCATTTTGAGCAGGATAATGTGAATCTTCGCCAAACACAATATTTAATCTTTCACCTGTTTCAACATCAATTGCATAACCTGGAAACCACCCCATTCCTTGTGAATATAAATAATTTGAAGAATTAATATTTGCAGAATCGCCAATATTCGTAGAACTTCCATTTTTATCAACCGAAGCATGTTTTCTTACACTAAATTTATACTGCCCACCTTCACTCATTCCAGGTTTAAATCCACCAGGTATATCATATTCTGCCATTTCTATTACGGGACAACGCGACCACTTTGATTTATCTTTTGTAATTACTACATGAACACTGGATAACCTTTTATCATTTGACGCAATAGTATGGTTAATGTGAATTGAAACTCCATTATAAGTTGGTCCTTGCAAATAATCTTGCATTGAAAAAGCATAAGGTCCCCATGTGCCATTAATTATTTTTTCATAATATTGGTCTTTATCTATTGCATTTCCACCAGTACCTTGTATATCGTTACAAGAAGCATTAGTTACATCTTCAGTTGTACCACATCTTAACCAATTTGGGAATCCACATCCATCGAAATCTTGAATAAATGTTGCCCAAATTTTATTTGGATCTGCCCATTTTACCGAAGATGAAATATAACCATTTTGGAATGATGCTGCATCATCTTTCATTGGCCATGGCACTTGTTGAATAGTAATTGAAATACCCCATTGAGGAATTATTTGTTCATTTAAATAACCTATCCAAGAATCAGATTTAACAGTATCATCAGATGATATAGCTGGAATTGCGTATGCCATCCATTTTGATTTTTTAATATAATTTATTAATGGACTTGATGTGCCTACTTCGGTTGAATCGGGAATAAATTTTAATCCGAAATTTTTTGAAGGTACTTGTAATGGATCAATTACTTTAATTTGAATTGGACCATATCCATTTTCATACTCAGTACTATCAGACTTCCATGGATAGCCAGCCATAATTTTATCGATAGTTTTTTGAGTTAAATGTAACTCATTATTAGCATTACCATGACCTTCAATTTGAACGACTTTTGGACCATCACCAAATTGTGAGTTTAAAATTGTTCCTTCATTAGAAGGATCTCTAAAATGTGGTATTGCTGAATATGTTGTTACAGCTCCAGAAACTCCGCTACGGCTAGGTAAATATGGTTTCTTTTGACCATCAAGAGCAGTTGCATCCTCAGGATTATATGCTTTGTAGTTATTATATCCATAAGCAATAGCAACATAGTAATATGTTTTATGGTTAACTAAACGTTTATCACCAGTTGCAAAAGCATCTTCGGTTAATGTAAACGAATGTTGTATTCCTAAATTTGCTCCTTCAACTTTTAATTTTGGTACCGATGCACCTAGTTGGTTATCGTATTCATAATTTATAATCCTAGAAATTGTATCTTTTTTATCGCATTGAAATACGAGTCTAGCTTTATCAGCATTTTCAATATCTGTAACCGATGAACTTTCATCTTTTAATTGAAATACTTGATAACCTTGGAATGTAAAGTATTGATCGCAATTAGCATTATTTGTTGGGCAAACAATAAATGGATCTAATTCTTTATAATCTTCAGGTGTATTTAAATAGTTATTTGACCCTTTAGTATTAAAAATATGAAATACTAATTCTTTATCAAGTTCAATAATATCTAGTTCAGGAGCGTTTGGTCCATCAACAATTTTAAAACAAACATCGAATAAGCGTTGTGCTTTATCGTCGGCTCTTCTTAATTCATTAACCGAAGCCCATGCACCACCAGAAGTTGCCCTTGCCCAAACCATACCTACAGTTATATCATTGGTCATACCAGGAGTAAGTGTAAATGGTCCTGCCGATTGTACAATACGTAAATCATAAGGAGTACCGGTTTGTTTCCATGTTGCTTGTGGGGTTCCCGTTCCCCAACCACTTGGGTCAGTATCATCAGGGTACATAAAGTTTGAAGGAATAGTTCCTCCTATACCTGTACCACCATAAGTTGCAGGTGTACCATTTCTCCATTTTCCAATTAAATAATTATAATATTCTACTGCAGTAGTAGGGTCACCTTGAACACCAGAAGAATTAATATGATACATAAAGCGTCTCATTCCCCAACGCTCATTATTTACAACTCCATCACCAAAATTCAAACCATTTATACTACCATTATAAATATATGGACTATTAATATTTAAAATATTAGTAACTGTATCCCAAGCATTTCCTCTATCAATAGTATCTCCATTTACAACATTTGCATCCATATATGGTCCTTCAAAAAAATCGATACCAACAGCAGGTGGTTGCGAGCCGTATGTATGTCCATTCCCATCGCCATCAGATTCATCAGCATTATATATATATCCTAGCCCTCGTGCAACATCGGTTCCAACATAATCATCGGTAGCTTCGCCCAAATCTCCATCTGTCCACACACCAAAGTAACAATCTTGTAAAGTGTATGTTGAACGGTTTATTAATGCATAATTACCAAAAGTCATGTTGTTAAGTTCATCATTGGTAGCAAAAGCAAAGTATTGTGAGCGAATTTCCATTCCAATTTCTTTTCCTTTTGTTTCGGTATGAATATTTCCTCTATCATTATATACCCACCACATTGTTTCATCGCCATATAACCTTGGTAATCTCTTTTCACGCGAGGTACCACATGGTTGGGTTTTATCAAGATCGTAAAAAGGGTAATCACCATCATCTGGATTATATACGCCATCTCCATTTTCGTCCCAATAAGGAGCTAAATTACGTTCGTAATCTGGGTTTGAATTATTTCCCGGATAATTTGTAATATCAGCTGGAGGTCCACTATAGTTTGAAAATTGTGAATTAAGCAGTTCGATATTATTAGCTTGTTTTGCACGCCACCACGAACGAAATTCGGCAACCTCATTACGAGTAATTTTAAAATGTTTATCCCATTTTAAACATTCTTCGGGAGTAGTAGTACCCTGATTTGAGATAAGAGGTCCAGTAAAATAATCGGTACCAATTGAACGATATCTTGCACCAGCAACTCTTAACTGCCCGTTAACATCGGTACCACCAATCCAAATAGCACCACAAAATAATGATGTTTTACCTGACCCATTAGGAATTTCATATTTAGCATTTGTTTGCAAATCCCACCACATATCACCTCCAGTAAATATTAAAGCTCTTACATTATTAAGTGCCATTTCTGAACGCGCAGAAGGAGTAACACATCCACCAGCATTTATGCTTCTTGTACCATTGGTGTTTTTTTCGGATTCTAATTTACGAGCAAAAATAGGTTGTACTAACAAAAATGTTAGAGCTACAATTGCAATTGTCCGATTTAATTTAATTGTTTCCATATCATTTAATTTTTTTCAAATTAAAAACTTAATAGTAAACCCAAATGAATTGTTCTTGCATAAGAATAATTATAAGGGTTGTTAATATACATTGTATAGTAGTTTCTGTATGCTTCAGGACTATTTTGAGAACTTATATCAACTTGATTTTTAGCATTAGTTAAAAATCCATCATCATCGGCATTACCAGTTGTACTATAAACATTTAATATTGCTTGACTATTTAATAAATTATTTATTTCTAAATAAATATTTAAAGCAGCTTTTTTCTTATTTTCTGCTGTTTCGCCTTTCCCATAACTCAATTCAATATCTCTATCTAATCTTAAATTAATGGTAAAACGCGAAGGTTTTCTAGCACCGTTTATAGAACCAACTAAATAATTTGTATTGATATCTCTTTTACTGTAAGGCGAGCCAGTTCCATAATTAAAAGTAAAATTAGCACCAGTATTTTGTAATATATCTTTACCAGCAACTTTTGGTCCGGTATAAGCACGACCACTAGCAAATCGATAATCTAAATTACCTACAATTGCATGACGTTGGTCAAAGTCTAAAGGAATTGTTGTTCTTAAATTTGGCTGCCCTGTTTCAATAAGTGCTTTACTAGTTGTTTCATTTGAACCTGTACCATTAGCAAATTGTAAGGTGTAATTTAAACGGAATGTTACATTTCCAGTGCGGCGTAAATCATACCCAATAGTTAATCCTTTTACGGTACCAAAGTCAAGATTAGTATAAGTCATATATTTTACTGGATAAGCACCAAACATATATTGAACTTGAACATTATCTCTCATTTCACGATAAAATGCAGAAATTTTTAATGATGAAGTATTGTTTAATTTCTGTTGAAAACCTAACTCATAATCAATAGTTTTTTCGGTTTTTAAATTAGGATTATTAAGTGGGTCGGCGGCTTTTGATTCAATATAATAATATTGAATAGGATTCATTCGACCATAACTTGTAGGTCTTTTTGTTAATATATCATAATGAGCAAAAAATAAGGCTACATCGGAAATAGGAAACGAAAAAGCTATTCTTGGCATTACATTAATTTGCGGTTCGTAATCTTTAAAACCACCTATTCTTAGTACCTTATCATTTTTAACTAAATATGGGTTCATAATTCCATTACTTGCAATTAAACTTGGGTCGGTAATTTGAGTTCCGTTAGCATCGTACCATTTAACATCCTGAGGTGAAGTTCCTTCTCTATATCCTTTAATGGCAGTTGGATTATCAACATTATCAGTGTAAACTACAGCATCTGAAGAAATATTGCCAGGTCGTGTTCCCAAAAATGAAGGAATTTCGCTAGCTTTAACTGTCTCGTACAAACAATATGGGTCTTTTAATACCATTTGATTTGCATCAAAACGGTCAATACGTAGTCCAACATTAAAAACTAAATCATTAAAAGCAAATTTATCTTGAAGATAAGCAGCTCCATAAATTGGCTGAAATGAAGGTATTTCGAATTTCATTCTACCATTTTCATCAGTGGCTGTTAAAAAGTCGTTTAAAGTTGGTTTTGATGTTAATTTTTTACCATGTGCGTCAAAACCATAATAGCTAACAATACTATATCTACCTGTATTTAATAATTCATCTGCACTAAAAAAATCAATAGAAAAAATTGAAGGATCGTAAGAGTCAAAATCGATCCAATTTAATCCAGTTTTTTGCATTCCTAATGCTTCTCTTAACTTTTCATCGAACTGAGTTTGAGTATTTGTATATAATCTATCGTACCAAACTGTATCCTGAAAAACTCCATTAGCATCATACACTGGATGAGGGTTTTTTGTGTCTAATTCATTAATATGTTTATTAGTATATTGTCTTCCGTAAGCCCAAAGAGAAGATGGACTAACTCCAAAAGAGCGGTCATCACGTTGTTCAAATTCGAAACCAATAGAAATTTCATGACCTTTAATATCGGCCGAACCCGAAGCTGAAACTCTATACTGCGTATTTTCTAATTTTGAGTTCCCATTATAAAAAGTACCAGGACTATTATATAAAGTTCCACCAGCATTTAATTGAGTTCCACTTGTTGTATAGGTAGGATCAGGGTTTTCTCCATTAAGCAACCCCTTGCCAGCTTGTACGTTTTCCATATTTTGATAAAAACCACTTAATTGTGGATATAAACTATAATATGCTGAAGTATATGCAGCTAAGTCGGGATTAATATCCGAAGGTTCAAAAGCATAATATAAATCGGCAAAACCATTATGGTTCCATACTCCAGAGGAGTAGCCAGAAACTGTATCAGTCCAGCCATAAGAGTTAACCTTAGTAGTTGTAAATTTACCAACATAACCATATTTAAAGAGGTCATTTTTATTATAAGGATCTTGAACAGTTTGGTAGTTTTTTGTATAATCGAATTGAATTTGATAGAATGCATTTTTTATTAGAGCTGTGGCGTTTTCTTTTTCATCATCAGATTGGAATTTTTGAGTAATACGAGCATAACCACGCATTGTACGGTTAATTACTTCTCCGTTGTTATTTGAATTAAATAATGAATTTGCATAATCTACATCTCTATATTTCAAATAGTTAAAAGTTCCACCAAAAGTTATATTTACGTTACGCGATGGCTTAAAATCAACTTTACCAGAAATTGACATTTCTTTACTTTGAGCATCACTTTGTGCTTTTACCTTTTTAAAGTTTTCGGCACCTAAAAATTCAGTGTTTAATAACGCACCAAAGCCTGTTTCATTTCTACGATATGGGTCAGCAAGCATTTGTTCAACTACACCATCATTAGCTTTCCACCATCCAATTGATGATGGTGAACCATCGGCTTCTGAATGATAACTTGCCGATAAAAAATATCCAGCCTTTACATCTTTTTTAATTTTAGTTGAATCATAAGGGTCAACAGTTTTTTTAGAATATAATGGACCTGTAAATGTAAATTCTGCAAGATTATAATTATAAGCATCTAATAATTTAGATGTTACTAACTCAACCGAACCATAAGTTTCGCGTGCAGGTTCTTTTGTAGTAACACTAATAATACCACCAGTAACATCACCATATTTAGCTGGTATTCCACCAGTAATAACTTCAACTTGACCTGTAGCAGATTTTGGCATATTTGAAGAACCACGAACTTTTACTCCATCAATATAATAAACAGTAGCTTCTGAACGAGAACCACGAATGCTACCAACTTCACCACGCTCAGAGTAAACACCACCAACAGTTGTTGCAACAGCATCGGCACTACGACCAGGCATTTTAGCTATTTCTTCGGAAGTAACAGAACCTCCGGTAGATGTTTGGTCTTTGCTAATTAATGGCACTTTATATTCTTTTACTTCTACTTCATTCAAAACTTGGGAAGAAGGAGAAATTTTAAAGTCTTGGAAAGTAATTTTACCAGACATTATTTTTAAACCTTTATATTGTAAGGTATGATAACCCACATAAGATGCTTTAACATCGTAATTTCCAGCAGGTATAGGTTTAATTACAAATTTACCATCAAAGTCAGTCATACCACCTGTAACAACCTGACCATTAGATTCAACACTTACATTAGCAAAAGCAATTGCTTCACCATTTGAGGCATCAACAACTTTACCTTGTAAAGTTCCAGATTGTGCAAAAACATTCGTAGAAATGATTGCAACCGCTAAGATGAAAAAAATCTTCTTTAACATAATCTTTTGATTATTATTTCGTTAATACATTATTTTATAAAACTTAACACTTTTTAACAAGTCGGTAAATATAAAAATGTATTTGAAAAATAACAAAATTATTTTTTTAAATTTTTCATTTCCGTAAATAATTTGATACAATATTACTTGTAAAAGGCGAAAAAACTACACTGCACTTTCCTAACAATATGCTTTAATTTCCTAACAAAATGAAAAATAGAGATTATTTAATAAATATTATTAATATGTAACTATTTAAAGACATAAATTTCTATTTAAATTTTAACTACTCACCCGGTCTATAATAATATAAAACAAATACTTGCCACAGATTTCACAGATTATCACAGAAAAAATAAATTAATGAAAATCATTGAAGATAAACAAACAACAACCTGCCACAGGCTTCATATATTAAAATGAACTACCCCGAGGCAGAGCCTCGAGGTATCTTAAAAAAGTTGCCACTGATTTCACAAATTTACACAGATTATATTGTGAATATCTGTGTAATCTGTGGCAAAAAAACAAAAACGTAAACCCCGAGGCAAAGCCTCGAGGAATTCTTTTGATTAAATCAACTGTTTTATAAAATTTTACTCACAATTATTATTATTTTTAAAGGTGTTCGTGAGATCGCTTCGCTAAGTTCTCGAAAACCACCATTAGTAGTTTAAATTCCGTCTAAATAAGCGTAATCTGTAGCATAATATAACGGCTGAGTAGTTAATTAAATTAACACTTATTGGAAGCGAAATAAAACTTGCTAAAAGAAAACGTTAGATAGGTTCACACACGCTGGAAGCGAGCGTGGAAGGTGAGAGAAATAACACTCGTTGAAATCGAGCGTGAGTAAGGTTTAGAAAATTAAATATCGAGTGGTTTTAAAATTTCTGAATAAATTACTGCTTTTTTTAATTCTTCGGGAGTAAAATTAATATTACTCGATTCTTTCTGTTTTACTTTATTTTCTTCAATATAATTACTAACTTTAAGATTATTCAACTTATTAGAAATATGCTTATTAACTTTATTGTTTGAAGTTATTTGTGAACTTAAATTATTAGAAGTAATATTTGACTTAACAACATGTTTTTCGATAGTTTCTTTTAAGTCCATAACTGGAATAACATTATCCTCAACATTTGTAGCAGTTTTTTGTTTTTCAATGGCAGCTTTTTTCTTTCTAAAAATAATATTAATAACTGCAATTACAATAAAAATAATTACGTATGTAACTATTCTTGATGTTTCTTCTTCCATGGCCAATGTATTTTAGTTGTTGAAATTTTTGGCAATTTAATCTTTTTTCTTGAAAGTCGTTTTATTTTTGTTTCAGTATGTTTATTATGATTATGTCTATTGGCAATTCTTAAATTTTTTTTCATTCGTTTTACCACCTTTTTATTTGTGCCTTTTTCGTTAGGATGATCAACGTGCTTCCAATATTTTTTTTCTATTTTTATTTCATTTCTCTGTTTCTTTTTTTCATCTTTTTTAGCTTTTCGTTCGGCTTTTTTTTGTGGGTTTTTCTTAAAAAGAGTTCTTAAATGAATATGAGTTTGAAATTGTTTTTTTTGGCCATTATCAATAGAGCCACGTTGCGAAAAGCATGTAAAAGGCAACAACAATGCCATTGCAATTAATAAAATTGAGATTATCGAGAAATTTCTTATTTTTGTAAAAACATTCAAAATACAATGAGTTTGTCAAAAATACATATTTTTTTTATTGCAAGTATTTTTATTTTGTTATCGGATAGTTGTCGTAAAAAAGATGATTTAGTGCCTAACGTTTATGTTAATTTCACTATATTTTTAAGTGATCCTGAATTTAGCACATTACAAACCATTGGAAATAATGTTTTTGTTACAGGTGGAGTTAGTGGAATAATTATTTATCGTGTGTCGCAATCAGAATTTGTTGCTTTTGATCGTTGTTGTACATATAAACCTTCAGATAGATGTGCAATTTTACCAGATACGGTAAATACTTTATTTTTAAAATGTCCTTGTTGTGGCTCTAAATTTTCTTTTATTGATGGCTCTGTTCAAGAAAGCCCTGCCGAACGTCCATTAACTTCCTACTCTACTTATTTCGATGGAAACAATTCGTTACAAGTTTCAAACTAAAATATAAAAAAAACCACCTGTTTTTTAAAACAAGTGGTTTTTAAACCTATGAAAAAGAAACAACTAAGAAAGCTCTTCAAATCTGCGTTCAATTTCTTGCCAATTTACAAGCGACCAAAAAGCTGACACATAATCTGGCCTACGATTTTGATATTTTAAATAGTATGCATGTTCCCAAACATCTAAACATAAAATAGGAGTTCCACGCTTTTCTGTAATGTCCATTAAAGGGTTATCTTGATTTGGAGTTGAAGATATAAATAACTTTCCATTATTGTCAACCGAAAGCCATGCCCACCCGCTACCAAATCGTGTTTTTGCAGCATTTTCAAACTCTTCTTTAAATTTTTCGAACGAACCAAAATCCTTATTAATTGCAACAGATAGTTTCCCGTTTTGTAAAACACCTGCTTTTGGCGATAAACATTGCCAAAAAAGTGAGTGGTTATAATGTCCACCTCCATTGTTTCTTACTGCTATTGGATATTTACTTATGTTTTGAAATAATTCAATTAATGGCGTTTTTTCAAATTCGGTTCCTTTAATTGCGTTATTTAAATTATTAACATAAGCTGCATGATGTTTTGTTAAATGAATTTCCATTGTTGCCTTATCAATATAGGGCTCTAATGCATCATAGCTATATCCAAGTTCTGGCAAAGAATATGGATAAATCAAATTTTTTTCTTTTGTGTTTTTCATTTTTATATTATTATTTGTTATTAAATTTATATTATTAAACGATGACAATACTACTACTGCTATCATTAACATTATTAAAATAGTGTTTTTCATATATTTTTTTATACAAAAATACACGTTATTTAGAATTATTCCAAATAATAAATGTTAAAATTTTATAATATTAATTATTTTCATAAATTTGTAACTACAATTATAACAAATGAGCGATAACATTTCCGACTATATCAATAAATTTCAGGAGATTGAAAAAAAAAATTCTAACTTAGTTAAAGAAAATCGCGAATTATTAACTCGAAATAAAGAGCTAATAGAACAAAATAGAGAATTGGGCGAAAAAATTGAAAAACTAAACACAAAAGTAACTCTTGAGTCGGCCGATAAAAAAAGTTTACGCTACAAAATGGTAACAGTATTTTTTGCCGATATTAAAGGCTTTTCAAAACTATCGTCAGAAAGTAATGCAGAACTGCTAATTGATGAACTAGATCGCTTTTTTATAATCTTAGAAGAAATAATTAAAAATCACAATATTAATAAAATAAGCTCTATAGGCGATACTTTAATGTGTGCCGGTGGTATTCCAAAAAAAAACAGAACTAACCCTATTGAAATGATTCTTGCTGCCAAAGAAATTCAAGAAAAGTTAAAAGAATTTCAAAACGAACTTTTTGGCAATAATCGAAAAATATGGGAAATTTCAATGGGAATTCATACCGGACCAGTTGTAGCAACAGAAATTGGTAAAAAGAAAATATCATACGAACTTAAAGGCGAAACAGTAAATATTGCCAGCAGAATAGAATCGGCCAGCGAACCAGGTAAAATAATAATATCCGAAATGACTCGCGAACTTGTTTCTGAATACTTTAAATGTATTTATATTGGAAAAATGCCCGTAAAATACGTTGGCGATGTAAATTTATATCAAGTTAAAGGGTTTACTCCAAATTATTCGGAAGACAGTCACGGCTTAATACCAAATAAAAAATTTAAAGTAAAGTTTCAGCTTATTAAATATGATGATTTAGAGGAATTTATGCTTGACAAATTAGAGCGAGAGTTACCTAAATATTTATATTATCATAACCTTAAGCATACAATAGATGTTGGAATACAAGCGGAACTTTTAGGCAGAGGCGAAGGTATTTCGGACGAAGAAATGTTGCTATTAAAAACAGCAGCATTATTTCACGATTCGGGACAATCTATTCAAACCAGTGGACATGAATTAATTGGCACTAAAATAGCTTCCGAAATACTACCAAGATTTGGTTATTCGTATGAACAAATTACTGCTATTAACGAAATAATAATGGCAACAAAATTACCTCCAGAACCTAAATCACTATTACAAAAAATTATTTGCGATGCCGATCTCGATTATCTTGGACGAAGCGATTTTATTCCAGTTTCTAACATGTTGTACAAAGAATTGCACGAACAAAATTTAATTGGCTCAATTAACGATTGGAACAAATTGCAAGTAAAGTTTTTATCGATACATCAATATTTTACCGAAACTGGAAATAAATTACGCGAAGTTAATAAGCAAACTCAAATTGAAAGGTTAAAATCTGAAATAATAGAATAATAAAAATAGATTATAAAATTTATTGTAATTTCGTAAAATTTTAAAAATCAAAAAAAATGAAAAAAATATTTATTTTGTTAATTGTTGCAACAACGTTCACATATACAAATTTAATTGCTCAAGAAATGGCTGTTGGAACAAACTTTTTAAGTTTGGGAGTTGGTCCAAGCAATAGTTATTACAATTTTCATACTGTTGGAACACCTGCAATTAGATTAGCTTTTGACCATGGATTTAAAAAAGCTGGTCCAGGAGTAATTTCTTTAGGTGGCTCAATAGGAGCTTTTACAAAATTATATAAAAGCTACAATTATAATCAAGGTACACGCTATGATTATACTTTACATTGGACTTATATTGCAGCAACATTTAGAGTTGGCTACTATTATAATTTTGGAAAATTAATTAAAGCTCCAGAGTTAAATGCCTATGCAGGTGTAGGTGCAGGTATTTTGCAATCTTTTTACAATTACAATGGCCCTTACGGCGATAACTTTTCATATAATAACGAATCTGATTTTCAACCCGAATTATATTTTGGAGCCAATTACTTTTTCTCTAAAAAATTTGCATTATATACCGAGTTTGGCTACGATATAAGTTATGTAACTCTTGGTATGACTTTTAAACTTTAATTTCATCGAATTTCTAGTTGGTTTATTTGTAAAAAAAAATTCTGATTATAATTTATAAATTATAATTCGGGTTAATTATATATTTTTGCTCTATAATAATTTACAACTTGAAACTGTCGGTAATAATAGTTAATTATAACGTAAAGCACTTTCTAGAACAGTGCCTTTACTCGGTTTTTAATTCTTCACAAAAAATTGACACAGAAATTATTGTTGTCGACAATCATTCGGTTGATGGCTCATGCCAAATGATAAAAGAAAAATTTCCAGCCATTATTATAATTGAAAACAAGCAAAACTTAGGCTTTTCAAAAGCAAATAATCAAGCAATTAAAATAGCAAAAGGCGAATATATTTTACTTCTAAATCCAGATACCGTCGTAGAAGAATCGACATTCGAAAAAGTTATAGAATTTATGGATTCTAAAAAAGAAGTTGGTGGATTAGGAGTTAAAATGATTGACGGAAAAGGGAATTTTTTACCAGAATCGAAACGTGGCCTACCAACTCCAGCTGTAGCTTTTTATAAAATTTTCGGAATATCAAAAATTTTTCCAAAATCTAAAACCTTTAATCGTTATCATTTAGGGTATTTAAGCAAAGAAAAAATTAATGAAGTAGAAATTTTATCGGGGGCTTTTATGCTTTTACGTAGTGAAGCCTTAGAAAAAGTGGGTTTACTCGACGAAAACTTTTTTATGTATGGCGAAGATATTGACTTATCATTTAGATTAATTCAAGGTGGTTATAAAAACTACTACTTCCCAAACACTACAATAATACATTACAAAGGCGAAAGCACTAAAAAAGGAAGTATAAATTATGTGCGTATGTTTTATAAAGCAATGGCCATTTTTGCTCAAAAACATTTTTCAAAAGGTAACGCTAAATTTTTTACTGTTTTTATAAATATCGCTATTTTATTAAGAGCATTTATTGCAATTACAATGCAATTTGTTAGAGATATTTTAACCCCCTTAATTGATGGGTTTATTATTTATTTTACATTCTTTTTTATAACTAAATACTGGGAACTTTATAGATATAATGGCGATGGAAGTTATCCTCAAATTTTTCTTAAATATGTAGTACCTAGTTATGCTTTGTTGTGGCTTTTTTCTATATTTTATTTAGGTGGATATTTACGTCCAATAAAAATTAAAAATGTTTTTAAAGGAATTGGATTTGGAGCTGTTTTAGTTTTAGTTTTTTATGCTTTGTTAAGCGAAAACATGAGGTTTTCGAGAGCAATACTTTTAATAGGCGCATTGTTAACTTTTGGGCTTATTCCTTTAGCAAGATTTATTTTGCACTTTACTACATTAAAAAATTTCGCATTAAGTAAATATCGAAAAAAAAGAATAGTAATAGTTGGAAATATTGATGAGTGTACTAGAGTTAAAGAAATACTAAAGGTAACTAAACTTCAATTCGAAATAATTGGTTTTGTGTCATCTACTGAAAATAATTTTAATAATACTTTTATTGGCAAAGCTAACGAATTAACTGAAATAGTGCAAATTCACAAAATTGATGAGATAGTTTTTTGCTCAAAAGATATTTCATCGGCAGATGTAATTAAATGCATGATTTCGCTTTCTGCAATAAACATCGATTATAAAATTGCTGGTCCCGATAGTATTGCTATTATTGGAAGTAATTCTATTGATACAGCTGGCGACTTGTACGAAATTCATTTAAATTCTATTGCAACAGATATAAATAAAAGAAACAAACGACTTATAGATATAATTTTATCGATAAGTTTAATTACATTATTGCCTATTGTTATTTTTATAGTTAAAAAACCATTTGGACTTGTAAAAAACATTTTTCTTGTTTTATTAGGCTATTATACTTGGGTTGGCTACATTAATTCTAATAACAATTTGTTACCAAAATTAAAAAAGGGAATAATTTCACCTATATTATTTTCAAGCAATTCATCAAATAACATTTCATCACAAATAGATTTAATGTATGCTAAAGACTATAAAGTAACAATAGATATAATTTGCTTTTTTAATAAATTTAAGGAATTAGGAAATATTATAACAAAATGAAAGTTGCAGATATTTTAAACAACACAAAAAAAACTTTAATTTCATTCGAAATATTACCACCTTTAAAGGGCGATAGTATAGAAGGTATATATAAAACAATAGAACCATTACTTGAATTTAAGCCACCTTTTTTAAATGTAACATATCACAGAGAAGAACTTGTTTACAAAACACTTTCAAATGGATTGTTAGAAAAAAGAACTGTTCGAAAACGCCCTGGCACAGTTGCTATTTCGGCTGCTTTACACTATAAATACGGAATAGAAGTTGTTCCACATATTATTTGTGGAGGTTTTTCGCGAGAGGAAACTGAAAACGCTTTGCTCGAATTGCATTTTTTAGGAATACGAAATGCTTTAATTGTTCGTGGCGACCCCGATAAATCGCTACGAGAATTTGTTCCCGAAGAAGGCGGAAACACTCATGCCATTGATTTAGTTAAGCAAGTTATGAATCTTAATAAAGGAATATACTTAGACGATGAATTATTAAATCGCACTAAAACTTGTTTTTCTGTAGGAGTAGCAGGCTATCCCGAAAAACATCCCGAAGCTCCAAATATGAAAAGCGATCTTTTTTATTTAAAAGAAAAAATAGATGCAGGCGCTGAGTATATTGTTACGCAAATGTTTTACGACAATAAAAAATATTTTAATTTTGTTGACGAATGTAGAAAAATTGGAATTAATGTGCCTATTGTTCCAGGAATAAAACCAATATCAATGCTAAGTCATTTAAACGTTTTACCTAAAACTTTTTATATCGAAATTCCTGAAGCATTAGAAAAAGAAGCAAAAAAATGCAAATCGAATGACGAAATAAAACAAGTTGGTATAGAATGGGCAATTTCTCAATCTAAAGAACTTGTTAAAGCTGGTGCTCCCGTAATTCATTACTATACAATGGGAAAATCAGATAATACAAGAAAAATTGTAGAAGCAGTATTTTAAAATTTTGTTGCTTGTAGTTTATTGTTAAACAAAAAACGATTAACATAAACCAATTTTTTATCTTTCAATATATATCTTTGTATCTGTAAAAAATTAAGAATTATGACACAAGAAGAATTATTTAAAAAAATTATTAGCCACGCTAAAGAATATGGATTTATTTTCTCTTCAAGCGATATATACGATGGGTTAGCTGCTGTTTACGATTACGGGCAGTTAGGCTCGCTTTTAAAAAATAACATACGCGAATATTGGTGGAAAAGCATGGTTCAGCTCCACGAAAATATTGTTGGAATTGACTCTGCTATTTTTATGCACCCAACAATTTGGAAGGCATCTGGACATATTGATGCTTTTAACGACCCATTAATTGACAATAAAGATTCAAAAAAACGCTATCGTGCCGATGTTTTAATTGAAGACCATTTAACAAAAATAGAAGAAAAAATAAATAAAGAAGTTGAAAAAGCTGCGAAGCGATTTGGAGAAACTTTTGATAGCACCATGTTTATTTCAACAAACCCAAGAGTAGTTGAATATAAAAACAAACTTGAATCAATTAAAACCCGATTCAATAAAGCACTAAACGACAATAATTTAACAGAAATAAAAGCAATAATTGAAGAGGAAGGAATAGTTTGTCCTATTTCTGGAACTCGTAACTGGACAGATGTTCGCCAATTTAATTTAATGTTTTCGACTCAAATGGGTTCTGTTACCGATGATGCCGGAACAATCTTTCTTCGCCCCGAAACAGCTCAAGGAATTTTTGTAAACTTTTTAAATGTTTACAAAACTGGAAGAATGAAAATCCCATTTGGAATAGCTCAAACCGGCAAAGCATTTAGAAATGAAATTGTTGCTCGTCAGTTTATTTTCCGTATGCGCGAATTTGAACAAATGGAAATGCAGTTTTTTGTAAAACCTGGCGAAGAAATGAAATGGTTTGAATATTGGAAAGCTACACGAAAAAAATGGCATTTGTCGCTTGGTATTCCCGAAAGCAAATATCGTTTTCACGATCACGAAAAATTAGCACATTATGCAAACGCAGCAACCGATATAGAATTCGAATTTCCGTTTGGCTTTAAAGAATTAGAAGGAATTCACTCTCGCACCGATTTCGATTTAACCCAACATCAAAAATTTAGTGGAAAAAAACTTCAATATTTCGATCCAGAAATTAACGAAAGCTATGTTCCTTATGTAGTAGAAACATCTATTGGTTTAGACCGCACATTTCTTGCAATTTTAAGCTACGCTTACAACGAAGAAAAACTTGAAGACGGTTCAGAAAGAATTGTTTTAAGAATTCCACCTGTTTTATCACCAATAAAACTAGCAATTCTCCCCTTAATGAAAAAAGATGGAATGGCAGAAAAAGCACACGAAATTATGGATAATTTGAAATTTGATTTAATGTGTCAGTACGATGAAAAAGATGCTATAGGTCGCCGTTATCGTAGGCAAGATGCAATTGGAACACCATACTGTTTAACAATTGACCAGCAAACTTTTGTAGATAATACTGTAACTATTCGCGAAAGAGACACAATGAAACAAGAAAGAATTTCAGTATCGCAAATTTCTAGCATAGTTCAAGAAAAATTAAACATGAAAAATTTATTTAATTTAATTAAATAGCTTTTTAATTGTTTCGAATCCTATATTTTAAAAGAGAATGATGTTATCATTCTCTTTTTTTTATTCATTTGCAATTTTTACAAATTTTAATTAGGTTTGCTAACAGTTTTAACCTTTTAAAATTTAGAAACCTTGTATCGTTTAGAAACAAAAATTGATGTAAACTCCGAAGAGTTTAAAATTAATAAAGAAGCTTATTTAACTCTATTAAGCAAATATAAAACCGTTTTAAAATCGGTAAAAAATGGCGGTTCCGAAAAAGCTGTAACAAAACACAAGGAACGTGGTAAACTTTTGGCACGCGAACGAATTGATTTATTAATCGATTCCAACACTCCTTTTTTAGAATTATCGCCATTAGCCGCATACGATATGTATAACAATGAATTTCCAAGTGCTGGTATTGTAACGGGAATAGGTGTTATACATGGTAGAGAAACCATTATTATTGCTAATGATGCAACAGTTAAAGGCGGTACTTATATGAAAGAAACAATTAAAAAACATATTCGTGCTCAAGAAATTGCATTAGAGAATCATTTACCATGTGTATATATGGTCGATTCAGGTGGAGTTTTTTTACCCGACCAAGCAAATGTTTTTCCAGATAAATATCATTTTGGAAGATTCTTTTTTAATCAAGCACAATTATCTGCATTAGGAATTCCTCAAATTTCTATTGTAATGGGTTCGTGTACTGCTGGAGGTGCATATATGCCAGCAATGAGCGACGAAACAATAATTGTTAAAAAACAAGGAACTATTTTCATTGGTGGGCCACCTCTTGTAAAAGCAGCTACAGGAATGGTTGTTACAGCCGAAGAACTCGGTGGTGCCGATGTTCATACAGCAATATCTGGTGTTTCCGACCATTTTGCAGAAAACGATGTTCATGCTATTCAAATTTGTAGAAATATTTTTGAAACATTTAAGGCACCCGACAAACAAATTCTTGACATCGCTCCAATTGAAGAGCCATATTACAATTCCGAAGAACTTTATGGAATTGCTCCAATTGACCTAAAAAAGCCTGTCGATTCTAAAGAAATAATAATGCGAATTGTTGATGGAAGTAAATTTCATGAGTTTAAAGCACGCTACGCTCCAACAATTGTTACTGGTTTTGCAAGAATAATGGGATTTCCAGTTGGAATTATTGCCAATAACGGAGTCTTATTTTCAGAATCATCTTTAAAAGCTGCTCATTTTGTTGAGCTTTGTTGTACTAGGAAAACTCCAATTTTGTTTTTGCAAAATATTACTGGTTTTATTGTTGGGAAAGAATATGAAAGAGGTGGGATTGCCAGCAATGGAGCCAAAATGGTACATGCAGTTGCAAATGCAAACGTTCCAAAATTCACATTAATTTTTGGTAGTTCAAATGGCGCTGGAAATTATGCAATGTCGGGCAGAGGTTACGAACCAAGACTTTTAAATATGTGGCCAAACGCAAAAATTTCCGTAATGGGTGGCGAGCAAGCTGCCAATGTTTTAATTCAAGTTAAACAAGATCAACTTGCCGAAAAAGGTCAAACTATGCCACAAGAGGAAATTGATAAACTAAGAAATAGCATTTTAGAAAAATACGACCACGAGGGTTCGGCATATTTCAGTACAGCAAGGCTTTGGGATGATGGTGTTATTGACCCTATTGATACTCGTAAAGTAATTGCAATGGGGATAGCAGCATCGCTTAATAAAAAATTTCCAGAACCAAAATTTGGAGTGTTTAGAATGTAAATATTTTTTGGATAAAAACAATATATGGTATTTTTTGAGATGTAAAATGGAAACTTCAAATTAAAACTAAATCGTTATGCAATTACAATTTATTCAAAAAAAGATTTACGAAATAAGAGAGCAAAAAGTAATGCTTGATTTTGACCTTGCCGAACTATACGAAGTTGAAACAAGAGTATTGAAACAAGCCGTAAGACGTAACATTGATATTTTTCCTAACGACTTTATGTTTCAACTTACACGGGATGAATGGAAGCTTCAAACATCACAATTTGTGATGTTTGAAAAAGGACAGGGAAAAGGTAGGTATCCAAAATTTTTACCATTCGCTTTTACCGAACACGGTGTAACCATGCTTGCCAATGTACTTAAAAGCAAAAAAGCCCGTCAAACAAGCGTTTCAATAGTGAGAGCGTTTATTGCATTAAAACAGTTTGTTATAAATTACAAGGAACTTGCTGAAAAGATGAAAGAACTTGAAAGTAAATATAACAAACAGTTTGCTGATGTTTATGAAGCTTTGAAATACTTAATGGATGATAAACAAAATAAAGATGAATGGGAAAAAAGAAAACAGATAGGATTTAAAATTAATTCATAAAAAATGAAAAAATATAAGACTATCGAAATAGTTTTTAAACAAACCGTTGCTACAGTTTGGCTTAATCGTCCAAATGTTCACAATGCTTTTAACAGCGAAATGATTGCAGAAATTACCGATTGTTTTTTAAATATTAACAACGAGAAAAATATTATTGCCGTTTTATTAAGAGGTCGCGATAAATCGTTTTGTGCTGGAGCCGATTTAAATTGGATGCGTGATGTAGCAAAGCAAAGTTACGACGACAATTTATTAGAAAGTAAAAAATTATATCAATGTTTTTATTCTATTTACACTTGTAAAAAACCTACCATAGCAATTGTGCACGGTGTTGCACTTGGTGGTGCAAATGGGCTACTTTCGGCTTGCGATATGGCATATTGTGTTAACAACGCAACTTTTGCGCTAAGCGAAGTTAAAATTGGAATAGTTCCCGCAACTATTTCACCATTTGTAATTAAAAGAATTGGTGAGTTTGGAGCCAAAGAATTAATGATGACTGGTAGAAGAATTAATGGCAATGAAGCCGAAAATTATAAACTTGTAAATAAAACATTCGAATCAATTGAATTGCTCAACAATTATGTTATAACAATTATCGAGCAATTAAAAACAAGTGGACCTAATGCAATTGCAAATTGCAAAAAGTTAATTTTCGATGTTTGCAATGTATTAACATTAAACGAAACCCTCGAATATACTGCAAAAATGATTGCTGATTTAAGAGCTTCAACAGAGGGACAAGAAGGCATGTCGGCATTTTTAGAAAAAAGAAAACCAAATTGGGTAAAGTAAAAAATACTTGATGCTTGTTTCTAGTAAAAAGATAGGGAATTGTGACAAAATGAGTTAATTTTTATGAATAGTTATAAAGAGTTAGAAATATATAAAATAGCCTACAAATTGGCAATTGAGGTTCACAAAATGACTTTAACACTTCCAAATTATGATTTATACGAGCAGGGTAATCAAATTCGAAGATTATCAAAAAGCATAAAAGATAATATTGCTGAAGGATTTGGAAGAAGAAGATACGAAGCAGAATTTATAAGGTTTCTGATTTTCTCACAAGCTTCTTGCGACGAAGCAATTTCACAGTTAACAATGATAAATGAAATCCATTTTCCAGACTCTAAATTAAATTCTATGATTCAAGAATATGATGTATTAGGTAGGAAATTAAATAAATTTATTCAATATGTTGAAAATTAATGGAAGTAACAAGAAACTAGTATCAATAATAAATATATAAACTATAAATATAATCTAACCAAATGAAACTTTTTAAGAAAATATTAGTTGCAAACAGAGGCGAAATAGCTGTAAGGGTTATGAGAACTGCAAAAAAATTAGGTATACTAACTGTTGCAGTTTACTCTGAAGTTGATAAAGAATCGCTTCACGTTAGCTATGCTGATGAAGCCTTTTGTATTGGCGAAGTTGAATTAAGCGATACTTATCTTAACATAAGCAAAATAATAGAAGTTGCCAAACAAACTGGTTGCGATGCAATTCATCCAGGATACGGATTTATGGCCGAAAACTCAAAATTTGTAACAGAATGCAATAATGCTGGAATTACTTTTATTGGACCAAATACCGAATCGATGCGAATTATGGGCAATAAAATAGAAGCTCGTAATTTTGTAAAAAAATTAAATGTTCCTTTAACAGAAGGAGTTACTGGCACAATCGAAAATTTAATTTCTGCAGCAAAAAAAATCGAATTTCCAATTCTTATAAAAGCAGCAGCTGGTGGTGGTGGTAAAGGAATGAGAATTGTTTATAAAGAATCAGAATTAGCCGATGCTATTGAATCAACTAGTCGCGAAGCAAAATCATATTTTGGCGATGATGCTGTTTATATCGAAAAATTTATAGAAGAACCTCGTCATATCGAAATACAATTGTTAGGCGATAATTTTGGAAATGTAATCCATCTATTTGAGCGTGAATGCTCTATACAGCGTCGTTACCAAAAAATAATTGAAGAGTCGCCATCACCAACAATTACTCCAGAAGTTCGAAATAAAATGGGCGAAGCTGCCGTAACAATAGGCAAAGCAATTGGCTATAATAGCGCAGGAACAATAGAATTTTTAGTTGACAAAAATTTGAATTTCTATTTTCTTGAAATGAACACTAGAATTCAAGTAGAACACCCTGTTACCGAAATGGTTACTGGCATTGATATTGTAGAGGAACAATTTTATATTGCCGCAGGAAATCAACTTCGAATAAAACAACAAAATGTAAAACAAACTGGACATTCAATTGAATGTAGAATTTATGCCGAAGACCCATCAAATAATTTTTTACCATCACCAGGAAATATGTGTTTTTACAAAACACCAAATATTTCTAATATAAGAATTGAAACAGGCATTTCAAAATCGACCGAAATAAAAAGTTTTTTCGACCCAATGATTTGCAAGTTAATTGTTTGGGAAAACAATCGCGAATCTGCAACTCAAAAAATGATTAATGCTTTAAACGACTTTATTATACATGGTATTAACACAAACATTAGTTATTTAATTGCTTTACTAAACAACGAATCGTTTATTAATAATTTAATAAACACAAAATATTGCGACACGCACACACCACAAATTATCGAAAACATTAATTCAAATAAATCTAAAATATCTGAGTACATTCCATTAATTGCATATTGTTTATATACTTTAAAAAACAAAAATATTCAAGAAAGAAAACATTATTCCGACGAGCATAACATATGGAATATAATAGGTTATTGGCGCGAAGTAATGAAATTAAAAATAATGTTTTTAGAAAAAGAATATCAGATAGATATTAAACTTAAAAATAATTCTAAATTCGAATTTGAAATAAATTCTCAAATATTTAATTCAGAAATAATTGAAAATAGTGATGGGAAATTTAAATTTTCGATAAACAGTAACATTTACTCAACATATATTTCAGAAAATTTAAAAGGGAATGCTTTTGTAAGTTATAGCGGACATATTTTTAATTTGTTACGAAAAGATGTATTAAAAAAAGACAACTCAACTTTTAGATTAGAAGATTTTGTAGAAGATACAAATGTTGTAACATCGCCAATGCCAGGTAAGGTTATAAAAATTAACGCCATTGAAGGAAATGAATATAAAAAAGGTGAAGTTCTAATTATAATTGAAGCGATGAAAATGGAAAATCGAATTTTTGCAACAAAAAATTGTGAAATTGATAAAGTAAATGTTAAAGTTGGTGAAATGGTTGAGTCTTCCACTACTCTTATTTCTTTAGTCGATTAGTTTCAAAGTCTTAATTTTTATTTATTTTACAATTACTTACATTAAATTTTTATATTTGATAAAAAATCAAATATGAAAACCTCCGATATTTTAAAAGAAATTGTTGAAGGAAATAATGAATTTGTAAAACTGCATAATAAAGAATATTTTTCGGGGCATGCAACTCATCAAAATCCATATATAACATTAGTCAGTTGTGCTGATTCTAGAGTACCAGCAAACGCAGTAATGCCCGATACGATTAACAAAATATTTAAAATAGAAAACATTGGCAATCAGATACTTTCGTGCGAAGGTTCTGTCGATTATGGAATTTTACATTTAAAAACCCCTGTTTTAATGGTTCTTGGACATTCCGATTGTGGAGCAATAAAAGCTTATATAAAAGGATTTAACGAAGAATCGTATAACATTAAACGCGAGCTCGATTTTTTATTTCCATTAATTAATAAAACTATTGGCAAAATAAATATTGAAGATCAGCTTTCTGCTACAATTCAACATAATATTGATTATCAGGTTAATATTGCATTTAAAAAGTATCGCGAATTAGTTACAAATAAAAAACTTACAATAATTGGTGCATACTACGATTTTAAAAATGAATTTAATATGGGTAGTGGTAGAATTGTTATAACAATTGTCAATAAAGCAAAAGACAAAGAAACAATTTTAAATTTAAATGAGTTTAATGAAGCTTCTAAAAAGGTTAAGGAGTTTTATGTAGATCGTTTATAATTCCGATTTCTTATTCGTTAATTCTATTTCCATTAGAATCGAATTTTATAAGATTTAATTTACGTCGTTTTTCAATTATATAAAACGGAATAAATAAATTATCAAATTTAACATCAATACTAAGTTCAAAATTATTTTGTAAAAGTTGAAACCTTTCACCTAACACTTTTTCATCCATAGTAAGAATATATTTGCCTGTTGGAATATAAAACTCAAACGACCCATCAAATTTTGTTAATGTAGTAAATGTTCTATCATTAACAGCCGAAATTTTAATTCTTGATAAGTCCATCTGCTTATCAGCATCAGCAGTTAACTTATCTTTATCAAGAAAAACTTTACCTGTAACTTTTATACCACGCGTAAAAGGCACATAAAAATTTTCCGATTTAGTAAGTGTAATAGTATCATTTACATGTGGAAACCAACCTTTTAAATCGGAAATTGAAAATACATTAAAAAGATATTGGCCAATTGGCACACTCACCAAAGAAGCTTCACCATCTTTATTTGTAATAACCTCCCAAGCGTCAGTTCTAACAACCACGTTTTCAAGTAAATCTTCGTTACGATCACGTTTACCATCTCCATTTATATCATAAAATGCAATGAAATTAATAGTGCAATATTTTTTCTTAGTTTTTGGTATCGGTATTCCAAACTCTTTTCTAACACCAACCCCCAAATAAAATCCTTTATTCCACACTGGTGATGTGTTTTCTGAATTACCAGCAACTGGATAATATATTTCTTTAAAATTTGAGTTTGAACTTATAGAAAAATTAATTTCTGAAAATACTCTAAATCTCCAACCATTGTTGGTATAACAGTAAATTTCTGGATTAAAATTAACACTCCTACCCGAAATAGTTGAATAAGAATAGCTTATAGCGTTTTGTAATATAAATGCAGGGCGAGGGAATACATATTGATGCCGAAGAGATAATGTAATATTTTGAGGATTTTTTAAACTATTATATGCATAGTATGATTTTGTTGTACTATAATTGCCAAGTTGGTATCTTACTGAAAAAGACACTGTTCGTATTTGCATAAATCCTGCAAATTGAAAAAAGAAAAAGCTTTTATTTAATGTATCGGGTGATTTGTTATAACCAGACATTAAGTTAATAAAGTATCTATAATTTTCATTTAAATTATATTTACCTAAATTTAAGCCTAAGCCTTTAGAATGTACTCTAAATTCCTGAAAACGCGATAAATTATAAAAGGCATAAGGTGAAAAATTTCCAACTTTAGAATTTAATCTACTAAAATTAACTTGATTATTTACCATGTAATTAGGTTTGTTTGCTAATTGGTATATATCGGGATACCTATATAAATTATTTTTTAAACTTATTTTCCATTTTTTATTAAGCGAATAATCATTACCAATATTAGCCGTAAGTCTTTCATAATTAATAAAACCAAACGATGCAGAGTTAAATAATGCATTAATATTAGTATTTAATTTTTGATGAAAATATTTTCCATTGTAGTAAAAGCCTCCCATCATTCCATAATTAACTACAACGGTATCTTGTCTTACATTTCTACTCAATCCAGCCCGTATTCCAAAACTATGATTTTTAATAATATTAGTAGAAATATTTACATTTAAAATATCTGTAAATTTATGTTGAACACTATTTATGCTATGTCCAAATTGCGAATTTATTCTAAATAAAGCATTCTGAAAGTTATGTGTTACGCCAAAAGTAGAATAATTAGAATTACCAGAAAACAAATGTGGACTTCTTGTATAAAAAACGCCTATTCGCTGATTATTGTCAATGTAATATTCAGATTTTATTCCCTGTCCATTTTGATAAGTGCCTAATATTCCACCCGATATATTACCATATTGAATGTTAAATTTAGTATGAAAATATCCTAAAAATAATGTAGCGTTTTCGTATGGATTAGTAGTAAAAAAATTAGAATAATACGATAATTGTGAATTGTAAATAATTGATGACTTCTCGTTTATTAATGTTTGACCACTTAATGTTAAATTCATCATAGGGTTTGACCCTAAAATATTAAACGCATTTAAATCAAATAAAATTGGGATAACATCTGTTCCGTATTGGTTTACAGTTCTAACATCAGACAATTGAACAAATTCTATTTTTTTTCCTATTCTAAACTTATCAAAATCGCTTGGATTTGGCGATGTACTATTAGCAGTTATTGTGAATTTTTTTTCTTCACCTAAACTATATGGCCTATACCCATCAATATCAATTAACCTATAATTTCGAGGTTCTATATGTTTTAAAAATGTATAGTAAAATGTAGTATCTTTTTGAGATTTTAAATTTAATGTTAATGGCAATTTAACATCATTAATGCCAGCCGAATCGAGTATCGATACAGATTTAGAAATATTAAATAATGTTAGATGAACATCTTGATCGTCTGTACCCGAGTTTGCAAGTGTAAAATTAAATGGTGCAGATGATTGTCCATTAAGCAAATAAATTTTATTATTTATAGTTGACAGTTGCCATGAAATATTTTTTTTGATTTCACCATAAAAGAAGGTAAATCCGTATGGTTCATTATTTTCATTATATAAGTAAATGGTAAATAAAAATTTAGAGCTACCCTTTAAATTTATTTTTGGAAGAATGTGTATTGGAATAAACATGCTATCCCCTGGAGCAATAGTATATAGTTTGTTTTTTTGAGTAAGCACACTCCAGTTTGTTGGAATAGAAATATCAGTATAAAATTTAATTTCAGTATTTTTATTATTGTATATTGTTAAAACATTGGATACCATTTCACCCTTCGAAAATTCTACTAAATCTTTTTTAAATGAAAATTGCAAGTTATTAGTTTTAATAGGAAGTGCATTTTGAGAAATAGTATCTTGCGAAAAACCTAAGATACTAGATGTGAAAATATAGCATATAAATCCAAAAAAAATAAAAATTTTTGAAAATCGAAAAAAACAAATTGTTTGCTCTTTGTTATTCATTAATAATATTTATGGCACTTCTACTAAACAAAAATTTATTTTAATCTGATATACTCCTGTTCTTGATAAATAACCTGGTATAATTCTATAATCTATATTAAAATTATATTCATTATAATCTGTTAAATAACTTCCAGGGCCATTAATTTGAGTTCCATCGCAAGTACCTGGCATATTTCTGTTAATTGGATCATTAATAATATCTAAAATTGTATAATTAACATTTGCAGCAAAAATTTGATACGTTCCACTATTTATGGCAGTTCCACAACCATTATATACTTTAACTTGTATTAAATCGAGTTCTGGAGATGTTCCCGAAGTTCCATAATACATAATAGGCTCCCACTCATTATTAGGTAAAAATCCATTATTATCAATGTACATCATTAATTTCCATTTACATTGACCAGGAGTTGTTTCGTCAATTTTTAACCTTAATTGAGTAGAGTTGCTATTAGTTATTCCGCTTACATATTTTTGCATATCGCTAAATTCAAAGTTAACATTTGAAGATGTTGACATTAAAAATTGGCTTGTTCCTGCAATTGCATCGGCACAATTTGTTGTAAGCGGATTCAAACAAGGTTGCGAATAAACACAAGTTGTTAGAAATAAAACTATTTGCAATAGAATAATTTTACCGCAAAATCTCATTCGGTAAATTTTTTAAATGTTAATAAAAAGGATTAACCATTTTGGTTAATCCTTTTTATGCATTTCTATTGGTCTTCTAATAAAACATATTTAACGTTCATAGTATAAACACCAGGATTTGCATAAGTACCAGCACCATTTATGGTAACTAGGTCTTCAGCAACACCAGCATTTGTACCTGCATTTTTAAATATTGCAGGTAATCCAGGAAGAATACGATAATCGATAGTAAAATAATAATCGCTAAATGTACCAGCAGGAGGGTTTGCAATTAAATAGCTTCCGCCAGGTGCACCATCTTGACCAGCAACTGTTCCTTTATGACCTTGAATATATTTCTCGGTTGCAAGTGGAGCAGTATATGGAGTTCCACTATAATAAATACTGTTTACACCTACTGCAAGTCCACTAGCTGGAGTAAAAGCAGTGCTATAATCGGTTTGAGCACCTGTAGCATTTGCATCATATTGGTTTGGCTCATATTGGTGTAGTTCAAGTAAACTTAATGGCAAAGCACTAATTGCATTAGCACCACCACCACCACTATAAGTCATTTGTTGATCCCAAAAACCAACACCATTATTTCCTTGAGATGTACCAACTGCATACAAATCCCAACTTACAGATGAAGAAACTTTTAATACAGTAGCTGCATATCTAATTATACCACCATAATAATCTCTAATATCATCAAACACAAAATCAACTTGGTCAGATGTTGTCATATTAAGTTGTAAAATAGGTTGCAAATCCATTGTAACGGTAACATTCTTTTCATCAATTAATTGACCAAAAGAATAAGCAGAAAACAATCCTAAAAAGGAAAAAACTAAGAATATTTTTTTCATGTTATTATAGTTTTAAGTTAAAACAATTAAGAATTTTGGTTTTTACTAAGCGAAACCTCAACGCTTTTCAAAATATCATGCTTCATGTTATTTTGAATAATCTTTTATTTTAAAACTTTATTTTGTTTTATTAATTTTTGTTTATAAAAGTAATATTAACAATGCTTTATACTTCAAAAAAACAAAAAAGTTGCTTTTAAGGTACGACAAATTCGGCTTGTGCTGCAATAATTTCTTCTGAACTACCAAAATCAACTACACCAACTGCAGTATAATTTCCTGAAGGCAAATCGATTGGCAACTCATAATTAAAATCTCTAAAAAATTGAGGTAAAATAGTAAATCTTTTTACTTTAAGCTTATCTTGCTTTCCTGTTTTTGTATTTGTTAGCTCAACATAAGAAGTGCAATAACTTATTCCATCGCCAGTATTTTTAACTACCATTTCAATTTTTCGTTTATTTAAACTATCTTTATATAAAAACTTATCAATTTGTACACTATTAATCTTAACATTTGGTGGGTTTTGGTAAACGTATATCCCAAAACCAATACTTGGTGTTATACCCATTGAAATACGATTTGGCTTATCTACTGCATCAAGCGGCTCTCGGTCAATTACTTGATCAATAGTAATAATTGTCCAAGCTGCATGATAAGCATCTTCAATATCGGGTATTTCTATTACTACTTTTAATTTTAATTCTTCTTGTGGTTTTAATTCAAAATACGATGGGGCAACATTTATCCATTTAGATAACCCATATTTTCCTTCACCAGATTTAAGAGATAATGGTTTTCCATTTCTCCCCATTTCAAAATCACAATAGTTTATATTAAATTTATATAGTTGTTTGGTAGAATTTTTAATACGAATTTCTTTTAAAACAGATGTTCCAGGCTTAATAAATAAATGCATACTTGAGGGAGAAACAGAAACTCCCATGTTTTCAAAAGCTGAATCGGGAATTTCAGGTGATGTTTTAGATCTGCTAATATCTTCTTGACAATAAATAAAATTTACTATAAACAAAAACAATATTGAGAGAATTATTTTCATAAATTTTTTTATTTTTATTTTGAGTTTTACAAATCTAATAAAAAAACCCTAACAAAATAAAATGTTAGGGCCTTAAATATTTAATTTATTTATTATCCTTTAAGTTCTTTTACCGAATTAATTAAATCGGGTAAAACTTTAAGAACGTCACCCACAATACCATAATCGGCAGCTTCAAAAATAGGTGCTTCAGGATCTTTATTTATTGCTACAATACATTTAGATGAGCTAATTCCACCTAAATGCTGAATAGCACCCGATATTCCACATGCAAAATATAAATTTGGTGCAATAATTTTTCCAGTTTGTCCTACATGCTCCTCATGACTACGCCAGCCTTCATCTGAAACAGGTCGTGAACAAGCAGTTGCCCCATTTAATAGTTTAGCAAGTTCTTCAATTGGTGCCCAATTTTCTGGTCCTTTCATTCCTCTTCCGCCAGATACAACTATTTCGGCATCGGTTAACAATATTTTTCCTGTAACTTTATTTGTTTCTTTTACAACAGTTTTAATATCGTTTTCATTAATATCAGGGGTAAATAATTCAATTACAGGGTTTACTATAGATTCTATTATTCCAAAAGCATTTTGAGAAATTGTAATTACTTTAACAGAAGTTTTAATAATAACATTTGCGAATGCTTTAGAAGTAAAAACTTTTTTTGAAATAGTAAATGGGTCAATAGATGTTGGTAAACTAGTTACACCGGTAACTAAACCTGCTTTAAGCCTAACTGCAATTCTTGAAGCAATTGCTTTTCCAGTATTATTTTGAGGAAAAATTATAATATCAGCATTTTCTTTTATTGCAACTTGTGCAATAGTAATTGTAAATGCTTTATTATCAAGTGAGTTTAATCGACTATCAGCAACATTTAAAATTTTAGTTGCACCATAATTACCAAGTTTTTTAAGTTCATCGTCTTCTACTTTACCTATAGATATTGCCACAACAGGACTATTTGTTGATTTCGACAATGAATTGGCATAAGAAATAAGTTCAAAAGTTTGTTTTTTAAACTTCCCGTCCCAATTTTCTGCAAAAACTAATATAGACATATTCTTTATTTTTTATAATTTAAAAATTAAATTTAATAACCAATTAAATTACTTTAGCTTCGTTATGAAGCAAACTAACTAATTCTTTTACATTTTCAGGATCAATTTTTTTACAAGCAGCTTTTGATTTTGGATATTCGAAACTTACAAACTCGGTAAAATTTTCAATTTGTTCTGGTTCAACAACTTGTAATGGTTTACTTTTAGCCATCATAATTCCTCTCATATTAGGAATTCGTGCATCTTTAGCAATTCCTTTTTGAACAATTCCAACAAATGGAAATGCAACCGAAACAACTTCATGTCCTCCATCTATTTCGCGTTTTAATTTTATTTCACCATTTGTTAAATCAATATTTGATAAAGCAGAAACTGAAGTATAATCTAATAACTCAGATAACATACCGCCAACAGAAACGCCATTATAGTCGCTTGATTCAATTCCACATAAAATTAAATCGAAAGGTTCTTTTTTAATATATTCAGCAATTTGTGCAGCAACAAAGTAAGAATCTTTTGCCTCGGCATTAATACGAACTGCTTTATCAGCACCTATTGCTAGGGCTTTTCTTATTGTTGGTTCAGAGGTGTTTAATCCTACATGAATAACTGTAATGTTTTCTATTGCTCCTGCATTTGCTTCTTTCAACTCAATTGCTCTAGTAAGGGCAAGTTCATCCCATGGGTTTATAATCCACTGAACTCCATTACTGTCAAATGAATTATTATTTACAAATTTAATTTTTGTAGTTGTATCCGGTACATTACTTATGCAAACTAATATTTTCATTTAGTTTAAATATTAAAAAAGTTTATAAAAATTATTTTAAAATAGTTCTTGAAATTACAATTTTTTGAACTTCAGAAGTTCCCTCATAAATTTGAGTAAGTTTTGCTTCACGCATTAATCGTTCAACATGATATTCTTTAACATACCCATAACCACCATGAATTTGAACAGCTTCAGTAGTAACTTCCATTGCTATATCTGCAGCATATTGTTTTGCCATTGCACTTGCATATCCATAAGGTTGATGTTGGTCTTTAAGCCAGGCTGCTTTTAAACAAAGGTTTCGTGCATTTTCAATTTTAACTGCCATATCTGCGAGTTTAAAAGCAACAGATTGATGATTAGCTATTTCAGTTCCAAATGCTTTTCTTTCTTTTGCATATTTTACAGCACGTTCAAAAGCTCCAGAAGCAATTCCAAGTGCTTGAGATGCAATTCCTATTCGTCCACCATCTAAAGTTTTCATTGCAAAAGTAAAACCAAAGCCGTCTTCACCTATTCTATTTTCTTTAGGAACTTTAACATCGTTAAACATTACAGAATGTGTGTCGGAACTACGCATTCCCATTTTATTTTCGTGTGGACCAAGTGTTATTCCTGGAGTGTTTTTATCAACAATAAAAGCGTTTATTCCTTTATGTTTTTTATCTGGATATGTTTGGGCAATAACAATATAAGTAGATGCAGAATTTGCATTTGTAATCCAATTTTTAGTTCCATTAACTAAATAATAATCCCCTTTATCTTCGGCTGTTGTTCTTTGCGAAGTAGCATCAGAACCAGCTTCAGGTTCTGATAATAAAAATGCTCCAATTTTTTGACCTGATGCCAAAGGTCTTAAATATTTTTCTTTTTGTGACTCATTGCCGTATGTTTCTATACCCCAAATTACTAATGAATTACAAACCGACATTAAAACTGCAACCGAAGAGTCAATTTTTGAAATTTCTTCCATTGCAAGTACATAAGAAATGGTATCCATTCCGCCACCACCCCATTTAGGGTCGGTCATCATTCCTATTAGCCCAAGTTCAGCTAATTTTTTTACTTGCTCAGTAGCAAATAGTGATTTCTCATCTCGTTCAATTACATCGTGTAATAATTCTCGTTCTGCAAAATCTTTAGCAGCTTTCTGAATCATTTTTTGCTCTTCGGTAAATTCAAAATTCATATATTATGATTTTTTAATAATTAATAATTACAATAATTTATTGCCTTAAAAGTATAAATAATTTACAAAAATTACGATTAAAAAATGTTTTTTTTTGAAAAAACAATATTTTATTTTCCAAAAATGTAGGCATAAAAAAAGGCTGACAAAAATGCCAACCTTTTTTTAGGTTTAAAAAGAAAATATTATTTTCCTTTTTTCTTACCTTTTGCATCAGCAGCAGCAATTGAATCAGCTGTAGCTTGAGCAGCAGCAGCTTCAACTTGAGCTATTGAATCAGCTTTAGCTTGTTCAACAGCAGCAGCAGCAGCTTCAACTTGAGCAATTGAATCAGCTTTTAAAGAGTCAGCTTTAGCTTGAGCAGCAGCTTGCTCTTCTGCACTAGGTCCACATGCAACGAATGACATCATTCCTGCAATCATTAAAAGTCCAAAAAGTTTTTTCATAAGTATTTAAATGTTTATTAACGGTGCAAATGTATATTAATTGTTTTTTTGTTGTTCAAAAAAACGTAAAAATTTTTCACCACACGTATTTAACAGTATTTCATGTAGTTAACGCGTAATTTCTCCACTTTTCAATTAAATTTTTCATGTCGTCGGGTAAATTTGAGTCGAAAAAAAACCATTTTTTGGTACTTGGATGAAAAAATCCTAACGATTTGGCATGAAGTGCTTGACGAGGACAAATTTTAAAGCAATTTTCGACAAATTGGCTATATTTTGAGAAATTTACACCTCTTACAATTTTATCGCCACCGTAAACAATATCGCTAAATAAAGGGTGTTTTATATGTTCAAAATGCGCTCTAATTTGATGCGTTCTTCCTGTTTCTAATTTACATTCTACTAATGAAGTGTATTTATACTCTTCTAAAACCTTATAATGTGTTACTGCATGTTTACCAATATTATCATCTTCAAAAATTGTCATTTTTTTTCTATCACGTGGCGAGCGTCCAATATTACCAGTTATTGTACCGGTTTTATCTTTAAAAATTCCCCAAACTAAAGCAATATAACTTCGTTCGGTTGTTTTATCGAAAAATTGTTTTGCTAAACTCGAATGTGCTAATTCAGTTTTTGCAACTACTAATAATCCCGATGTATCTTTATCTATTCTATGTACTAAACCTGGCCTAAGAGTATTTTTATTAATTACGGGCAACTCTTTAAAATGCCATAAAAGTGCATTTACTAGTGTACCTGTATAATTACCTTTTGCTGGATGAACTACCATTCCAGCAGGTTTGTTTATCAATATTAAATCATCATCTTCATAAGCAATATTTAGTGGTATATTTTCAGCTAAAATTTCCTTTTCGTTTGGTGGATATGGTAAAACTATAGAAATAACATCGTTGGGTTTAACTAAATAATTTGATTTAACTGGTTTATTATTTACTAATATACAATTTGATATGGCTGCATTTTGAACTCTATTTCTAGAAATATGTTCAAGTCGTAAACATAAAAATTTATCTATTCGTAAAAGTGCCTGCCCTTTATCAACTTTTATATTAAAGTGTTCAAAAAGCTCGGTTGAATCTTCATTAAGTAAACCTTCTTCTTCACACATTTTATAATCTGTTGATAATAAGCTTACTTGAGTTTTGGATATATTTATCTAAAGTTCTTATAAAATAAATACCATTTGGTATTTTAGAAATATCAATTTTGTTATTTATAGCTTTAGTTTCTAATAATATTCTTCCTGTAATATCTATCACCTGAAAAATGCAATTATTATAATTTTCAACAGTAATAAAATCGGATGCAGGATTAGGATAAAAATATAATTGCTTATTAATAAAATTATTAGACACATGATTAATTGGTAAATTGCTAAAAACTGGTCGCATCATTGGTGTTCCTGCATATGAAATATTCGTCCAGTTACCATCAATATTATAAAAAACTTTAGCTGAATTATTATTATTCAAATCGAATCCTATGTTAAGCAAATCTTGCGTTGTTTGAATCCAACCTATATAAAAGGTATCGGAAATAAAAATAGCTGTGTCTAAATTATAATAATGAAATTCGTTTAACCCATGATATTCTGGCCTTTCGCCCATTTTACTATAAATTATTTGACCAGGTTTACCACTTATATTATTCCAAATAGTTAAATAAAAATAATTTTGACTCTCATCATTCAACGTTCTATTAAAAAACATGTTAACTCCACGTAACGTGTCTGGTTTAAGAGTATAAAATTTAAATGCAAGTTTGCTATTTTGTGTGCTTTGACCCGACAACCCGTAGCCAATTTCGGGAGTTCCATCATCGTATGCATAATAATTATCGAATATTTGATGATGAACTAAAGTATCGTTCCATATATAAGGATCGCTTATATCATTTGATGTTGACGACGTTATTAATTTTAAATCAAATTCTGCCTTATTAGATGATGTAAATGGAAAAAAATTTGAAGTATCGGTTCTTACTAATATTGTATCATCATTAAAAGCATAAATATTTTCGCTACCTAATGTATTGTTTAATACAAGTGTATTATCTGTTTTGTTGAAAATTTTATATTTTCTTAATACATTAATAGTATCTGAATATAAATTTCTGTAAATAAATTTAAGTTTAGGTTGTTGAAAATTACTTACAGATTTATAATGATCCCATGGGACTGATTTAAAATCTTTTAGAACAGTATCTATATCATTAACAAAAGTAACATCTTGATGAATTGTATCGGAAATATTCCTGTTTTTGTCTAATTTAACATAATCTATATTCCAAAATCCTATATTACTGGCAAAACTCGCCATTGGATAAACATATAGTTTACAATAATTTTTAAAACGAAATTGAAATCCGATTTTAAAGTATGAGCTATCTACAATTGGTATTAATACTTGTTTAAATGGTTTATTGGCTTCACCAGGTTTTGCCCAAATATTTTTCCATGAGCTATTTGGGGTTCTAAATTCAAGTACAAGGGAATCTTCAACATCTGGTTCACGACCTCCTAATCCTTGTGGTTGATAATAAAAACTTAAATAAAGTGAATCGGCGGGCGAAAAAGTTAAAAATAAATATTTATCAATATGCAAGTATGTTCCTGAAATTGAATCGTATGTATAAAGATAATCGCTAACATTTGATACCCAACCAAGCGAATCGTAATAAATTATCATATCTATATTATATGTAGTTGGATTAGTTTTACAATTTTTGTAGCCTCCAGAAAGATAAAATAATGAATCGGAGGGATAATAACTTCCAGAAGATGAATTATAATAAAATAATAACGCTGTTGAAATTGAAATTGGATTTTTATCGGTTCTATTTGCCAAATTAATTGGTTTTGATGTTAATGTATCGCTTAAAAAAAGTGAAGTACCTGCATTAGAATGTAGTTCTCCAGCAAAATCTAATGCATCAAAAGTTGCGACACCTATTGACGGAGGGTTATCGCCAAAAGATTTATTAATAAATACTTGCTCATCAATCCAATTTGAAGCATCGGGATAAATAGCGTCTTTAGAAAAGTCATCAAAAAATGGAATTTTTAATGTGTCATTTGATGCATTTATTGATTTTAATTTTGAGTTATTTTGTTTTATATATTTCTCAATAACAGAATTTGTTTGTAATGGCAATAAAAATTCTTGAGCATAAACACAATAATTGTTTACTAAAAAAATTAATATTAAAATTTTATAAGTCATTTTCTGAATTATTTTCGGTTGCAGATTCTGGAATTAAGTCTTTATCTAATGTAAGCCAAATATCAATATAACTACCTAATTTTATTGAATTATCTGACATTGATTTTGGATGCTGTTTCCAAATTTTTGCATTTAACGAATCGCGGCTTGTTTTTATTGAATTATCGTAAATAGCCACTCCAACATTAAGTGATAACGAAGAAAGTTTTTGTTCTGCATCGTCAAAATTTAAACCTAAAATATTTGGAACAAAAGTATTTTCATTACTCTCGCCTTTTCCAACAATTAAATCTATTGTTGAACCTTTAACAATCATTGTATTAGGATTAATAGGTTTACCTTTATATTTTTGGTCGAGTACAGTTGTTGAAATATCTGGAACATATTTAAGTTTTCCTATTTTTAGTCCAAAAAGTTCTGCATCAGACGTTGCTTGCCTAACCGAAATACCAGTTAAATCGGGCATAGCGACCTTTTCTGCCTCAATGCCATTAACAATTAAATAAATTGTTCTACCAATTTTAACCTTACTATTAGCTATTGGAACTTGCGAAACTACTGAGCCTTTTTCTTTATCTTGAAAATGAACAGAGTCAGAAATTTCAACCAAAAAATCTTTACTTTCGGCAATACGTTGAGCTTGTTCAAAAGTTAAACCGCTTAAATCTGGAATAGATACAGCTTCGCCATGATGCGTGTAAAAATTTATAGAAAAAAAACTTGTTGTAAGTAATATAACTGTTACACCTATAGCTAAACTTAGATGAACAAAAAACTTACGACTTTTAATAAATGTAATTAAACTCATTTAATCCGCTTTAACGTAAAAGCAAAATTAAAATTATATTTCGGTAGAATAAAATTTAAGTGAAAAATTAGATTAAATTTTGTAAATTGGTTGTGCTAATAATTTTTCGTAAATTTCGGCAATTAAATTTTATTACATTTATTGCAATTATAATAAATTGCACAACATTAATAATCAATGAGAAAGACTTTTTCGATTTTATTTTTAATTAGTATTTTTTCGATTTTATTTTTTTCGTTTGTAATTTTTTCGAAGCAAAATAATAATTTCAATAACGAAAAAACAGTAACAATTACAACCAAGTATGGCGACATAAAAATAAAATTATACGACCAAACGCTTTTACATCGCGATAATTTTGTAAAACTTGTATCCGAAAAGTTTTTCGACGATTTGCTTTTTCACCGCGTAATTAAAGGGTTTATGATTCAAGGTGGCGACCCCGACTCGCGAAATGCAAAACCCGACACAATGCTAGGTAATGGTGGACCTGGTTATAATATTCCAGCCGAAATAATTCCTGGATTATTTCACAAAAGAGGTGCCTTAGCGGCAGCACGTGAATCGGATATGGTTAACCCCAAAAAAGAATCGTCGGGCTCACAATTTTACATTGTTCAGGGTAAGGTTTTTACAAACCAAGAATTAGATATGATTGAAGCAAATCAGAATCAAACATTAAAAAAACAAATTATTGGAAAATTTCTTAAAGCACCCGAAAATAAAAACATTATTCTAAAACTCGATTCGTTGCAAAAATCAGGAAACAAAGAAGAGTTAAATAAATTTATAGTAGGAATCGATCCAATTATTGAAAAAGAAATGGTAAAACAAGGAAAATTTATTTTTACTCCAGAACAACGAAAAATTTATACCTCTATTGGTGGAGCTCCGCATCTTGATGGTTCGTATACAGTTTTTGGTGAAGTTATAGAAGGAATGAACGTTATTGACAGTATTTCGGTAGTTAAAACCGATAAAAATGATCGTCCGTTGGAAAATATAAAAATGAAAATTAAATTATAATTAATGAAAGATAAAATCACACAGTTGTTGTCTGAAATTAAGGCAGCACATATTGAAAATAAATCACAACTCGAAGAATTTCGATTAAAATATTTATCAAAAAAAGGAGAAATTTCTAGTTTATTTGAAGGTTTTAAACAAGTTCCAATAGAGATTAAGAAGGAAATTGGTCAGCTTTTAAACACTCTTAAAATTGAAGCTCAAGAAAAATTTTCGCAATTTCAACACAATGCAGAAAACCAGTCTAAATCTGATACAATCAACGATTTAACTAGGCCAGCAGATTCGAACGAAATTGGTAGCCGACATCCTTTGAGTATTGTCAGAAATGAAATTATTGAAATTTTTAGTCGATTAGGTTTTACTGTATCCGAAGGACCAGAGATAGAAGACGATTGGCATGTTTTTACTGCACTTAATTTCCCCGAAGAACATCCTGCTCGCGATATGCAAGATACTTTTTTTATTGAAAAGACGCCTGACATCCTTCTTAGAACACACACTTCTTCAGTGCAAGTTAGGGTAATGGAAAGTAAAAAACCTCCCATTAGAATTATTATGCCTGGCAGAGTTTTTAGAAACGAAGCAATTTCTTCTCGTGCACATTGTTTTTTCCATCAAGTTGAAGGTTTATATATTGATAAAAATGTTTCATTTGCCGATCTTAAACAAACTTTGTTATACTTTGCTCGCGAAATGTTTGGCGAAAACACTCAAATTCGTTTACGTCCATCGTATTTCCCTTTTACAGAGCCATCTGCCGAAATGGATATTTCTTGTAATTTATGCGGTGGCAAAGGTTGCGCTTTTTGTAAACATACTGGTTGGGTAGAAATTTTGGGTTGTGGAATGGTTGACCCAAATGTTCTAGAAAAATGTGGCATTAATAGTAAAGAATACTCGGGATATGCTTTTGGAATGGGTATTGAGCGAATAACAAACCTAAAATTTCAAGTAAAAGATTTACGAATGTTTTCCGAAAACGATATAAGATTTTTAAAACAATTTTCTAATATAATTTAATTATTCTTTGAATTTAAAAGTTTGTTATAAACCTCCAATTCGTTTGTAGATTCTTCATCTTTTCCAAGATTTTTGTAAATCACATACATATTATAATGTGATTGTATATGGTTATAATCTATTTTAATGTTTTCTTTTAAAAGCTCCAGAGCTTTTTCGGCATTATTAATATTTAAATAACTTGTAGCCAAATCGCATCTTAAATTTGTATTATAAGTATCTAAAAATAATGCCTTTTCGTAGTATAAAATTGCATTAGAAAACTGTTTCGAATCGTAATAAATATTACCTAATGTAATAAATGCCATAACATTATCGGTATCGTGCACACAAAGTTTTTTTAAATGAAAAACAGCTTTTTCTAAGTTTTTTTTGTTATAATATTGAACAGCAACCTCCTCACGCAAAGGGAAATTTAACGAATCTGATTCTAGCAATTTTTCTTTGATAGACAAACTATCAGATGGGACAGTTGTTGTTTTATTTTGCTCGTTGTTACAAGAGATTAGAATTATTGCAAAACAAAAATTTAAAAATAATATTTTTTTCATATTGTTATATCATTAATAAAATAAAACACTGATTTTTGATTATTAAATCAAAAATCAGTGTAGTTTAAAATCATATTAATTATTTTTACTTAGCGTCTTCTAATAAAACTTCGTAAAAATATCCGTAACCAAAATCTTTATTTATACTAACTATACCTTCTAGCGTAACTATATCATCAACTTTTACATCTTTACTCGAAGTAGTTATTGTTAAATCGAATTTGCCTTCAAAGTCGGTTCCATCTTGTAAATGAATCCAATTTTTACTCATAATTTCAGGACTAAATTTTACAACTTTACCTTTTACTTTAATAGTTTTGCCGGCATATTTATCTTTATTTTTAAATAATTCAGCAATTGTTATTTCGCCGTTATTATGTTCTACAACAACTTCTTTTTTCTCAATATTTGGTTTTTGAGGTGTTACGTTTTGATTGGCTTGATTATTTCCATGAGGATTTGCCATGTTCATGTTTTTATCTGCAACTATAGGAGTTTTACTCACACCTTCTAAAAACAATACTTCCTTAAAGGTTTTGTTTAAATCTTTACTTTTAAAATCAGTCATTGGAAAACCACCTTCATAATAATAGGTGTCGTTAACTTGTGCTTCCATTTTTGGTACAGCCATCCATAACTCTTTATCGTTTTCGTTTACACGCAAATAAGTATATTCATTTGCTTGTAATACCTCTAAAACAACAACTTTATGCTCGTTTGGGTTACTAGTACTTTGATTTGATTGGCATGACGAAAAATATGCGCCAAATACAACTGCAATTGTTAATAATATGATTCTCATTTTATTTTTTTTTAAATTATTTTACTCGCAAAATTAGTTAGAAATATTTATATATATGCAATTAATAAAACATGTTTTTTAACACTAACGATTTTCATAAAGACATACAATTCTGATATTTATAAAGACAAATTAAAAAATCAGTTTTTTTAACAAATTATTAACACCTATTTTATAGTATTTATTTTAAATTTACCGACTTTTTAAATCTTTTAACTAAGTTTTAATACTATCTGTATATTAAATAATTAATTAATTCGTAATTTTATGAAATCAATACTAAATACATTATTTTCGTCGAAATCGACAATTATTTTACTTGTAATTCTTGCCATTTCTTTAGCAACTGCAACTTTTATTGAAGATAAATTTGATACCAACACTGCAAAAATTCTTGTTTATAATGCAAAATGGTTCGAGTTTTTATTTTTACTACTAATAATCAATTTTATTGGTCATATTAGCAAATACAAAATGTTGAATAAAGAAAAATTAGCAGGATTTGTTTTTCATACTTCTTTTATTTTGATGATTATAGGTGCTGGAGTTACTCGTTACTTTAGTTTTGAGGGGAACATGCACATTCGCAAAGGCGAAAGCTCAAATGTTATGATAGGCTCAGTTCCTAATTTAATTATAAATATGAATGCTGGCGAAGAGTATAATTACGAAAAACCAACACTTTTTAGTCCTATAACAAATAATTCGTTTGACATTAAAATACCATCAAAATCAAATGGTGAAATTACAGTAGAATATAATAACTATGTTAAAAATGCCGTAGAAAAAGTTAATGAAAATGTTGATGGTGGCACAAATATTATTGAATTAATGATATTTACAAGTACTGGTAGAAATAAAGTTTACATTAAATCTGGTGAAACAAAAGACATGAATGGAGTTAGTATTTCATACAACAACAATAAAAGTAATAATAGTGTTAAAATAAATGATTCTAACAATAAATTAACAATATCGGCTCCCTATGATTTATATTTAGCTGATATGCAAGAAGAGCAAATACAAGATACTATTTTAAAAGATTCTATTGCTGAATTTAATCATAATTTTGCTTATAACTCTGTGTCATCAGCTATAGTTTTAACAACAAAATATAAAAACGCAAAAATTGAAATGGTATCGGGCGAACCCGAAGAGAGCAAAATTGACGCACTTTTGCTAAATGTTATAGTAAAAGGCAAAAAAGAAACTGTCTCTATTTTAGGTGGACCCGATTTTGAGGCAAACATGCAACCAGTTAATGTAAATGGCGCCAAATTAAATATTGGTTATGGCTGTAAAGTAATTCAACTTCCATTTTCGTTAAAACTAAATAATTTTATTTTAGAAAGATATCCAGGCTCAATGAGTCCTTCATCATATGCAAGTGAAGTAACTTTAATAGATACAAAAAATAACGTTAACGAAAATCATCGAATATTTATGAATAATGTATTAGATTACGATAAGTTTCGATTTTTTCAGTCATCATACGACCAAGACGAGCAAGGCACAATACTTTCTGTTAATCACGACTTTTACGGAACTTGGATTTCTTATTTAGGATACACACTTTTAGCATTAGGATTTGTTTTAGCTTTAATGAACAAAAAATCTAGATTTATAACATTAAGCAAACATATTGGAGAATTATCCCGAAAACGTAAAGCAGAAATATTAACTATTGCTTTATTTTTATCGATTAGTGCATTTGGTTTTTCTCAAAACACAACAAATAATATTGTAAACAAAGACCAATCGGAAAAATTCGGACATTTATTAGTTCAAACTTTCGATGGCAGATTCGAACCTTTAAATTCGCTTACTTATGATATTATGCATAAAATTTCGAGAAAAGACAATTTCGAAATCGAAGACAAAGGTAAAATGAACGCTATGCAAGTTTTAATAGATATGCTTATTGAACCTGAATTTTGGAAACAGCAAAAAATGATTTACGTAAGAGAACAATCGGTTCGAGATGCAATAGGAATTAAAGATAAATATGCAACTTTTAACGACTTTTTTGATAATACTCAAAGATACAAACTTCAAACTTATGCCGACGATGCTTTTCGTAAAAAGCAATCGGAACAAAACACATTCGATAAAGAAATAATTAAAGTTGATGAAAGAGTAAATATTTTTATGATGGTTATTCGTGGTAGTATTTTAAAAATATTTCCGATACAAAACGCTACTGATAACAAATGGATTAGCGTTGATGATAAAAATGCACTAATGCCATTATCGGGCTCACTTAAAATTATTAACGACGATTTGCAATTGCCTGTTTTTAATTACTCTAGCATTTTAAATGCATATTTAGCTGAACTTAAATCGGGCAATATAGAAAAATCGGATAAAATTTTAAAATATATTTCTGGCATTCAACGCTCTACTGCAATTGCAAATGATTTGCCATCTGAAACAAAAATTAATATTGAAATATTTTACAATAATGCTCAAATATTTATTTTTCTTAGAAACTTTTATGCAGGTTTAAGTGTATTATTATTATTACTTGCTTTTATTGACACGCTAAAATCGAAGAAAAATAAAATTTTAAATTACACTTTTAACTTTTTAATGGCATTATTAGTTCTTGGCTTTGCATATCATACTTTAGGAATGGCATTACGTTGGTATTTAACAGGTCATGCTCCTTGGAGTAATGGATATGAGTCGTTAATTTTAGTTTCATGGGGTGGTTTATTAGCTGGTTTTATTTTTGTAAAATACTCGAAAATAACTTTAGCAGCAACTGTTTTGCTTTCATTTTTTACTTTAATGACAGCCAGCCATAGCAGTTACGACCCACAATTAACCAATTTACAACCTGTTTTAAAATCGTATTGGTTAATTATTCACGTTGCTACATTAACAATTAGTTATGGGTTTTTAGGACTTGCATTTTTCTTAGGATTAATTAATTCATTTATTACAATTTTTAAAAACAAGAAAAATCATATAAAACTTAGTTTAATAATAAAAGAACTTACATACGTAAGCGAAATGAATATCATAATTGGATTAGTTTTAGCAACAGTTGGAACTTTTCTTGGTGGAGTTTGGGCAAACGAATCGTGGGGCAGATATTGGGGTTGGGACGCAAAAGAAACTTGGGCACTTATAATTGTTATTGCTTATACTATAGTTTTACATTTACGATTTATTCCAAAACTAAATACAAATTATGTTTTTAATGTTGCATCAATAATTGGGTTTAGTAGCGTACTTATGACATTTATTGGAGTAAACTATTATTTATCTAAAGGAATGCACAGTTATGGTGCTGGCGAAACTCCATTATTTCCAATATGGGCATGGATTGTAATACTTTCTGTTATTGCTTTAATAATAATTGCAGGAATAAAAGAAAAAATTAATTCAAAATATTTAGACAAAAATTAATTTTTTTGTAGAATACAATAACTGGCAACTAATTATAATTTAGTTGCCAGTTATTGTATTCTAAATATTTTAATAAAACATTTTTAAAATTTTTGAATTAATTTAACTTTACAAAATTAATTGTGAATTATAAAATAATATTATATGGCTGAAAACAACCTTTTACCCGATTATCTATTTGAAGTAAGTTGGGAGGTATGCAATAAAGTTGGTGGAATTTATACCGTTATATCAACTAAAGCAAAATCTATAGTCGACGATTTAAAAGATAACTACATCCTTATTGGTCCCGATGTATGGAAAGAAACTAACCAGAATCCTGAATTTATTGAAGATAAATTTTTATTTAAAACTTGGAGAAAGCAAGCTGAGATAGAAGGACTTAAATTTAAAGTTGGAAGGTGGAATATTGCAGGTTCACCAATAGTTATTTTAGCAGATTTTACTCCATATTTTAGTCAAAAAGATAAAATATTTTTTAGTTTTTGGGAAAATTATCGCCTCGACTCGTTGCATGGCCAGTGGGATTATATTGAACCTACGCTTTTTGGCTATGCCGCCGCAAAAATAATTCAAAGTTTTTACGATTTCTCTCACACATCAAGCGATAAAATTATTGCACATTTTCACGAATGGATGACTGGTTCTGGAATTTTATACTTAAAAAAAGAAGTTCCACAAATTGGCACATTATTTACTACACATGCTACAACTGTTGGACGTTCTATTGCTGGAAATGGATTGCCATTATACAAAGATTTAACAAAATACAACGCTAACGAAATATCAGAAAGATATGGTATTCAATCTAAGCAGTCGCTCGAAATGCTTTCGGCTAATACTGCCGATTCGTTTACCGTTGTTAGCGAAATAACCGATAAAGAATGTGCTCAATTTCACAATAAAAATGCAGATGTTATTACTCCAAACGGGTTCGAAAACTCCTTTGTGCCATCCGACTCAGAGTTTGAAGAAAAAAGACAAATTGCACGAAATAAATTTTTTAATGTTGCCGAAGCGCTTATAAATCAAAAAATTGATAGAAACAGTCTTCTAGTTATTAATAGCGGAAGGTATGAATTTAGAAATAAAGGAATAGACCTATTTATTGATGCCCTTTCCGAAATTAATAATAATTCTACTATAACAAATAACATAATAGCATTTATCACTGTTCCTGCAAATCATATTGGGCCTAGAACAGAACTTTTAGAACGTATTCATAATTGTGATTTTATTACACCTATTTCAAACGAATATCTTACACACAACTTGCACGATTCTGCTAACGACCCAATTTTAAATCGTATTAAAGAAAAAAAACTTTTTAATAGTCCTTCCGATAAAGTTAAAATTGTTTTTGTACCTTGTTATTTTAATGGCGTTGATGGAATTTTTAATTTGCCATATTACGATTTATTAATTGGGTTCGACTTATCGGTATTCCCATCTTATTACGAACCATGGGGTTATACTCCTCTTGAAAGTATTGCATTTCATATTCCTACAATTACAACAACCCTAGCAGGATTTGGATTATGGGTTAAACAACAAGGTAACGATAAAGGAAATGCTATAAAAGTTATTGAACGTGATGATTTTAATCACGAGGAAGTTTATCATAAAATTGCAACATTTATTACTGATTTTATGGCTTTAAATCAGAACGATGTTAATGAAGCGCGAAATATAGCTTTCGAAGTTTCAAAAACATTATTGTGGCAAAATCTTATAACATATTACCATAAAGCATTTGGAATCGCTTTATCAAAAGCTGAATTAAGATTTGAAGAGTATAAAGCAAAAAAACTCCCCGAAAATTTAAAATCGCTTACTAATATAGAAACTTTAAAACCCACATGGAAAAAGGTTTTTATTAAATCGTATATCCCCGAAAGTTTATTTGATTTGCAAAAACTTGCAAAAAATTTATGGTGGTCGTGGAACTATGAAGCTCACGAGCTTTTTGAGATGATTGATGCTGAACTTTGGGATACTGTTTCACATAACCCTATTGTATTACTCGAAGAAATTAGTTTCGAAAAATATCGCGAATTAGAAAACAATCAAGCATTTGTTCAAAAACTTAAAAAAGTTAGTGAAATGTTTGATAATTATATGAATAACAAATCGGAAAACGACCTTATTTCTTATTTTAGCATGGAATTCGGATTACACGATAGTGTTAAAATATATTCTGGTGGGTTAGGTTTATTAGCTGGCGATTATTTAAAACAAGCAAGCGATTCAGGTAAAAACATAATAGGAATTGGACTTTTATACAGATACGGATATTTTACACAAACACTTTCGGTTTCTGGCGAACAAATTGCAAAATATATACCTCAACGATTTACTGCCTTACCCCTACAACCTGTTAGAAACGAAAAAGGCGATTGGGTTGTAATTAATATTCCAATGCCTGGTCGTTTACTTTACGCAAAAGTTTGGAAAGTTGATGTTGGAAAAGTTCCTCTTTATTTACTCGATGCCGATATTGAAGAAAACTCTGATGCCGATAAAACAATTACACATCAACTTTATGGTGGCGACCTTGAACATAGATTAAAACAAGAAATATTATTAGGAATTGGTGGCATTAAATTACTTACCACCTTAAATATTAGCCCAATAGTTTATCATTGCAACGAAGGTCATGCTGCCTTTATTGGCTTAGAAAGACTTCGTAAATTAGTTGAAATACATCGACTATCATTTTTTGAAGCAATCGAAATTATTAGAGCATCTACATTATTTACAACTCATACCCCAGTTCCTGCTGGACACGACGCTTTTAATGAAGATATGATTAGAACATATTTATCGTATTTTGCCGAAAAACTTAATATTAGTTGGGAAGTATTAATGGGATTGGGTCGAGTTAGAGAATCTGATAATAAAGAAAAATTTTCGATGAGTGTTCTTGCTTGTAAGTTTTCGCAAGAAGTAAATGGAGTAAGCAAAATTCATGGAAAGGTTTCGCGTACAATGTTTAACTCATTATGGGACAATTATTTTCCACAAGAGTTACATATTGGTTATGTTACAAATGGAGTTCATTTTCCAACATGGGTAGCAAAATCGTGGTGGCAATTATATAACGAATATTTACCTAAAGAATTTTATAACGACCAATCAAATCCCGAATTATGGTCTGTTATAACAAAAGTCCCTGATGAAAAAATTTGGGAGGTTCGTTCGCAATTACGTAAAAAACTTTTCGATACCATTAAAGTTAAATTAATGGAAGGGCTCGAAAATAGACAAGAAAATCCAACTCTCGTTTTAGAAACAGTTGAAAAACTTAACGAGAATGCCTTAACTATTGGTTTTGCTCGACGATTTGCAACATACAAAAGAGCCCATTTAATTTTTAGTAATTTAAAACGATTATCGGAAATTGTAAATAATAAAGAAAAACCCGTGCAATTTGTTTTTGCAGGTAAAGCACACCCTGCCGATAAAGCTGGACAAGATTTAATTAAAAAAATTATCGAAATTTCTAGAATGCCAGAGTTTATTGGGAAAGTACTTTTTTTAGATAATTACGATATTGAATTAGCAAAAAAACTAGTGCAAGGTGTTGACATTTGGCTAAACACCCCTACCCGACCACTCGAAGCATCTGGAACAAGTGGTGAAAAAGCTATTATGAATGGCGTTTTAAATTGTAGCGTATTAGATGGCTGGTGGGCAGAAGGGTATGTTAAAGGAGCTGGATGGGCATTAAAAGAAGAAAAAACATATAACAATCAAGATTTTCAAGATGAATTAGATGCCGAAACTTTATATTTTCTTTTCGAAAACGAAATTGTTCCAACATTCTACAATAACGACAAATCGGGATTACCAACAAAATGGATCTCATTTATTAAAAAAACAATTTCAGATATTGTTCCTCGGTTTACAATGAAACGCCAACTCGACGATTACTATAGTAAATATTACACCAAGCTTATTGAACGTAGAAATTTACTTCGTAATAATAATTTTGAAGAAGCTCGTTCTATTGCTGCATGGAAACAAAAAATTATTAGAGCATGGGAAAGTATTGAAATTGTAAATGTTGTTGTGCCCGATTCTACTGTTAAACCGTTATTATTAGGCGAAAATTTTGAAGCAGAAATTATACTTAATTTACACGAAATTCCTACTTCTGATATTGGCATTGAAATAGTTTTTGGACGTAAAGTATTCGACGAAGTAAAAGAAATACAATTTATTGAGGAATTAAAACCAATTGACGAAAAAGCTGGACAGGTAACGTATAAATGTGTTATTCCTGCAACTCGTTCTGGAGTATTTGATTTTTCGTTTAGGGTATTCCCTAAAAACGAAAAACTTCCTCACCGAATGGATTTTCCAATTGTAAAATGGATTTAAGAATATGCCCCAAACAGGTTTAACCCCTGTTTGGGGCTTAAATTTTATTTTATAGGATTACCTTTTTCATCCCATTTTTGCTCGTATATTTTTTCGCCATTTTTATATAATCTCTCAAACTTTGGTTTTCCGCTATCGTACCAAGCGTACCAATTTCCCTCTTCTTGACCTTGAGAATACAATCCCTTTAAAATAAGTTGACCTTTACTATTCCACTCTTGCCAAATTCCCTCTCTTTTACCATTCTGACATTCAATTTCTTCGCGCATTTGCCCGTTTTCGTGCCACGCATGCCAAACACCATTTTCCTTATCGTTTGTAAAATTTACTTGTATCCATTTCTGCCCATTTTCGTACCTCCAAACCCAAATACTATCTTTTTTCCCATTAATATATCTTCCAATTTCTTTTATTTTACCATTTTCGTAATATATCTCCCACTTCCCATTTTCAACACTATTAGTATAATTTCTAATGGCACCTAATTTACCATTTTTATACCACCCCTTAAATTCACCTTCCTTTAAACCATTAATATATTGACCATCATATTCTTTTGTACCATCTTCGTACCAAGCCATTGATTTACCATCTTTCTTACCACCTTTATAGTGATATAAAATGCTATTATTCCCATTGTCATATTTATCTAAAACCTCGCCTGTAAAAAGTTTATTAGTACCTTTTAAATATGTTAAATCATTTTTTTCTTCAATATTTTCTGAAGTTGTAGTAAACAAATTACAAGAAACAAATACAGTTATTAAAAATATGAAAATAAACCATTTATACATATTACAACTCTTTATATATTTTATCTAATTGTTTAATTGATTCATTCGAAATATTCTCAAAATATTTTAAAAACTCTGGGTACTCATTTGTTCGTTCGTTATTAGATGCTAATTTTTCTAAAGTTTTTAAAAAATCTGCAAGTTCAGTTATCCCAATAATTGCTGCCGATGATTTTGCTTTATGTGCAACCGAAGCCATTGCTTTAGAATCGTTATTTTTAATAGCCATTTCCATTTCAGAAATAAACTCAGGAACCTGCTCTTTAAAAATATCAATCATCTCTTTAATTAAATTATTGTCGCCCGCCGACATGTTTTCTAAATAACTTAAATCAATTTTTATATTCATATTAGTACAACTTAATACACAAATGCCTTAAAGTTACATGTTTTTTCTTAAACATAAATTAAAATTATTTATTTTTACAGTAAAGGAATTTAATTATTGTATATCAAATTCCTAATAAACAAAAACTTAATATGGAAAAAAAACTTTTTCTTCTCGATGCTTATGCACTTATTTTTAGATCGTATTATGCTTTTATAAAAAACCCACGTGTAACTTCAAAAGGGTTAAATACTTCTGCAATTTTTGGATTTGTAAATTCTCTTATCGAAATTTTACAAAAAGAAAAACCCACACATATTGCAGTTGCATTTGATTCGTCGGCAAAAACATTTAGACACGATAAATTTCCTGCATACAAAGCCAATCGCGACGCTACACCCGAAGATATTAAACTTTCAATTCCATATATAAAAAGCTTGCTCGATGCACTTAATATTCCAATTTATGTTGTACCAGGTTTTGAAGCCGACGATATTATTGGAACACTTGCTAAACAAGCATCTGAGCAAGGTTTTATAACCTATATGATGACACCAGACAAAGATTTTTGTCAGCTGGTTTCGTCAAATGTTTTTATGTATAAACCTAGTCGCTCTGGCAATGGGATAGAAATATGGGGAATCGATGAAGTAAAAAAGAATTTTGAGGTTGACTACCCAAGTCAGGTAATAGATATTTTAGGACTTTGGGGCGATGCTTCTGACAATATTCCTGGTGCACCTGGAATAGGTGAAAAAACAGCAAAAAAATTAATTAAAGAATTTGGGAGCATTGAGGCTGTTTTGCATAATGTTAGCAAATTGACTGGGAAAATAAAAGAAACTCTTCAAACCCATTCCGACCAAGTGCTTCTATCAAAAGAACTCGCAACAATATATACTAAAGTGCCAATTAATATTCATGAAGATGAAATGAAAATTTGCGAGCCAAATATCCCTAAATTAACTGCTTTGCTCGACGAACTTGAATTTAAAACTATTGCTCCACGAATTTTAAAAATTAATTCAGGTGATAACAACGTTCAAAATGAACAAATTGAAAAAGTTCAAAACAAAATGCAACCTACGCTCTTTGATATTCCTGTTACTGACCAACTACCACAAAAAGATTACAAAACAATTAAAGATATTGAACATAATTATCAATTAGTTAGCAATACCGAAAATATTGATAAATTAATTTTATTGCTTCAAAATTCCAAATCTTTTTGTTTCGATACCGAAACTACTTCATTAGATCCATTGCAAAGCGACATAGTAGGAATTTCATTTGCAATAAAACCCCACGAAGCTTATTACGTACCATTTTCTAATAATCGCGACGAAGCTAATATTTTATTAGAAAAATTTAAATCCGTTTTTGAAAATCCAACTATTAATAAAATTGGACAAAACATTAAGTACGATATACTTGTTTTAAGTAATTATAATGTTACAGTTAATGGGAAACTTTTCGATACTATGATTGCACATTACCTTATGCAACCCGATTTGCGACACAACATGGATTTTTTAGCTCGCACTTATTTAAATTATTTGCCAATTCCTATCGAAGATTTGATTGGCAAAAAAGGTGTTAACCAATTAAACATGCGTTTAGTAAGTGTCGATAAAATTAAAGAATATTCGGGCGAAGATGCCGACATTACGCTTCAACTAAAAGAAATATTCGAACCAAAATTGAAAGAAGTAGGTTTGTATAATTTATTTACAGATATAGAGATGCCTCTAATATTCGCACTTGCATTTATTGAGAAAACTGGAATTAAAATCGACGAAAATGTTCTTAAAGATTGTTCAGTAAATTTAAAAGTTGAATTGCAAAAATTCGAAAATGATATTTATAATTTAGCTGGTTCAACTTTTAATATAAATTCACCAAAACAGCTTGGTGACGTGCTTTTCGAAAAAATGAAAATATCTGATGATGCAAAAAAAACTAAAACAAAACAATATGCAACTGGCGAAGAGGAATTGGTAAAATATGCCGGCAAACACGAAATAATTAACAAAATACTCGAATATCGTTCTGTACAAAAATTGCTAAGTACTTATGTTGATGCTCTTCCTTTATTAATAAATCATAGAACCCGACGATTACACACATCATTCAACCAAGCTGTAACCGCAACTGGTAGATTAAGTTCTAATAATCCTAATTTACAAAATATTCCAATAAAAGAATTGCGAGGAAGAGAAATTCGTAAAGCATTTATTCCAGGGCAAAAAGACTTTTTGTTTTTATCGGCCGATTATTCGCAAATTGAATTGAGGTTGATGGCTCATTTAAGTCAAGATGCTGCAATGATAGAAGCATTTGTTCAAAATGAAGATATTCATTCTGCAACTGCTGCAAAAATTTATAAAATTGATATTTCAGAGGTAACCAGAGAACAGCGTTCACGTGCAAAAACAGCTAACTTTGGAATTATATATGGAATTTCTGCATTTGGATTATCACAGCGTTTAAATATTCCTAGAACTGAGGCAAAGCAGTTAATTGACCAATATTTCGAAACTTATCCACGCGTAAAAGCATATATGGATGAAAGTATTGCAGTTGCAAGAAATCAAGGTTATGTAGAAACATTATTTGGACGACGAAGGATGTTAGCAGATATTAATTCGCGAAATGCAATGGCTCGCGGAATGGCCGAACGAAATGCTATAAACGCACCAATACAAGGCTCAGCAGCCGATGTAATAAAAATTGCAATGATTCGTGTTTACAAGGCTTTTCAAGAAAAAAATCTTTTATCTAGAATGTTGTTACAGGTTCATGATGAACTCGATTTTGAAGTTGCACCTAACGAAATTGAGATTGTAAAACAAATTGTAAAATACGAAATGGAAAATGCCGCTCAAATTACTGTTCCACTATTGGTAGAAATTGGAACTGGAGTAAATTGGATGGATGCGCATTGATTTTAGCCCTAACAGGTCTCAAAGACCCCCGTTAGGGATATTCTTAACTCTAAGGTTCGTGTCTCACAAACCTTTTTAATGAATTAACTTTTGTTTAGTGAGGAAACGAAAAAAAGATAAATACTGTTTTTATTACAATTTTAATTTCTCTGGCTGTTGGTAGTTATTCCATAACCTTACTATTTCAACAGCGTCATTATTTATTTGATAATAAAGTGTTATTTGAGGTACAATCGTTATACAGCGAATTTCTTTATAATTTGTTTTCTTGAATATAATTGGGTTTTGTGAAATAAAATAAATTGCTTGTTCAATTTTTTCAATAAACTTTATTGCAACTTTTTCATTCCATTCTTTTAAAAGATAATCTATATTTTGCCAGTAATCTTTTTTTTGCTGGCTCCGACCAAATTATTTTCATTCACTAAAAAGATTTGGATATCGCTTTTTAGTTTCTTCTACCATGCTGGAATGCTCTATTGAATTTCCGTATTTTAAAGCTTGTATACCTTCGTTAATCGCTAATTTCTGAACTTCGGTAAGTACAGTTTTTTCATCTTCAATTTTAATAAAATCTAAGGTCTTTATATAATTTAATAAAGCCAAAGCATTTTTGTTTGCTAAATCTATGTTTAAAGTTAATTGCATATTAAATTGCTTTTTATGCAAATATAATGAATAAATGGCAAAATTTCAAAAAATTTATTTGATTACTACTTTTGATATAATTTTGCAATTTAAAGCTTTTTCATGAAAGGGTATGAAATGTTGTAATTTTTCTTCCAAGATTCGTGTATCACGAACCTTTTATTACATTAATTTGTTTCGTGAGGACACGAAACAATGTGATTGTGTAAAATAAAATAGCCATACAAGTTTTGTATGGCTATTTGTTATATGTTGATTAATTAGGTTACTGCAACGGTGTAACTACTTCCAAAACTTCTGGCAAATCCATACCTAATGATTTTAAACGTTCTATTGTTGGAACTCCGTTTTTATTCCAACCTCTACGAAAATAAACTGCATCTAAAAGTTTTTCATATTGTTCTTCGCGATATTTACGTGTAATCGCAACTTTTTCTTTAGTTGATTTTCCTTGAGGATCGATACCAATTTTTTCTTTCATTTGTTTATCATAACGCTCTGCTCTCGATTCGTACTCCTCCTCGGTAACTGGCCCAGCAGCACGATATGGCTGTGCATCTTGTTTACGTAATCCATATCCACGACGAATACTAAATATTCGTTGAAATTGATATACTCTTTCTGATTGTTTTATTAGAGAATCATTATCTAATTCTAAACCAGTAACTGCTTTGTATATTGTTATATAATTCTCAACATGCTCAGGAACTTTTGCTGGCTCCTTTTGTTCATGGTTATTTTCTGGTTCAACATCATTCCATGGTAATTTACATAATCCTTGTAATCCAAACCATGTTCTAAACATTGGGAAATAATAAAGTGCTTCGGCTTTGTTTTCAAAAGTTGGTATTTGATTATTAACCATGTCCATAAAAATTAGCCATGCTTCATCGTGTTGAGGCCCTTTGTTTGTCATAGCATAGCCACCCTGTTGAGCTAAAGATTCTTTAGAAACGTATTGTGAATACTCTAATCCTTTGTTTTCCATTCCAATATCTTGCAAAAATTGCTTGTCACCCCAACCTTTTTCAGTAAAATAATTTTTCATCCAACGAACGCCCATTCCAGCAATTTTACCAAAACCCTCACCTTTTGCACATTGATGTAACAATATCATGGCATTTTCGGAACTACCAAAATTCATTTTTAATCCACCTGTTCTTTCATCATTCAATATTCCGTTTTCATAACATTCCATAATAAAACCAAGTATTGTTCCCCAGCTAATTGTGCAAATGCCATAAGTATCGCAATAAAAATTAGCTTCAATAGTAAAATCAGGATCGAAAATTCCTGCGCACGAGCCTAATGATGCTGCTGTTTCATATTCTGGGCCGTCAACAATTACAACAGAATCTTTGTATGGTCCAGTGCGAAGTTTGTAATTATCGACTCCCTTTGCACAAGACATATTACAACCAATCCAACAACCATCAGGCACATTTTGAGTAAAACGCTCTTTGTACACATTAGCATGCACATTTATTGCATTTTTATGACTTCCGAATTTAAAATTATGTGTTGGAAATAAATCGTAATCATTCATTATATGCGTAAGATGTGCTGTTCCAATTTTACGCATTTGACATTGTTTGTCGTCTAATTCGCGCATTTCTTTATTAAAACGTTTACCGCGCTCCATAATAGCTTCAAGATCAACAACGTTATTTAAGTTTCCCGAAACACCTGGCACTTTGCAAACAATAGCTTTAATTTTTTTATCTCTTAAAACTGTGCCAATACCTCCACGACCAGCTTGCTTTAACCTTACTTTTTTGCGTTTTATATCATAAAAAGTAAAATTTAACATCCCTATTAAAGAATGTTCTGCTGCTGAACCAGCCGAAACAACTGAAATGTTTTTCATGTCTTTTTCATCATTGGCAAACATTTCGTGAAGCTGTTCGGCCAATATATGGCTATCAATAGCTTCTAGTGGAGCTTCAAAAATCTCAACCTTTCCATTAACTCCATCAATAAAAATTATTACATCATTTTTTGCTTTGCCTTGAACTTCAAGAGAGTCGAAACCAGAAAATTTTAGAAATGGACCAAAATAACCACCAACATTACTATCAATTACAATATCGGTTTGCGGAGATATACTAACTACCAATGATTTTCCGGTTCCAGAATATTGTGTAATTCCACAAATAGGACCAGTATTTATTATTATTTCATTCTCCGGATCGTTCCATTTTGTATTTGGCTTTGTTGCATCCCAAAGTAATCTTAAACCGTATCCTTTTCCACCAGTAAACTTCTCTTTCATTGATGGTGGCACATCTTTAGACTTAATATCGTTTTCGGAAAGATTAACATAAAGAACTTTATCTGTATATCCTTTGTTTATCTTTGTAACATTATAGTTAAATTCTTTTAATTGCTTGTGAGCTAATTTAATTTCTTGTAAGTTCATAATATACAATTTTGTTTTTTTACAAATATAGTTTTTAAACTAGTTTTTACAATATGATTTCTGTCAATATGAATAACTTTACATATCGATATTTTAGTTTTTAAAATAAATTAAAATATCTATTTTTGATTTGTCTGAAAAAAGCTAAAATTCATTAATAAAAAACAACTGGCATGGATAAGATTATTAAAATTTTAAAGAATTACAGAAAGCAAAATTATTTGAAACTTAAATATAAAAACAAATATGCATTTGTTGGAATTGGTAATCATAGCATAAATAATTTATATCCTGTTTTAAGTTATTTAAGAGTCCCCTTAAAATACATTGTTGTAAACAGTAGCAAAAATGCAACCTTAATCGATAACAATTTTGAAGGCATTGTTGGCACAACCGATTTCGAAAAAGTATTAACTGATAACGAAATTAATGGTGTTCTTATTTGCGCCGATCCAAAAAGTCATTTTTCTTTAGTAAAAAAAGCTTTAGAGCATAATAAAAATGTTTTTATTGAAAAACCACCATGCTCTAACGAACAAGAGTTAAATGAATTAATTGTAATTGAAAATAAAAGTGAAGGAATTTGTATGGTTGGTATGCAAAAAAGATATTCGCCAACTTTAACTGCTTTAAAGAAAAATTTATCAAATAATATTTTATCATATAATTATAGATTTGTTACAGGTCCATATCCCGAAGGAGACAGCATTTTAGATATTTTTATTCACCCATTAGATTTAATTACTTATCTTTTTGGTGATTTTAAAATTGCATCAGTTCAAATTTCTAAAAACGACAGTTATTTTATACATTTAACTCATAATGAATTTATTGGTAGCATTGAATTATCAACCCATTATACTTGGAAAAACGCAGAAGAAAAATTAATTGTTAATACATCGTCAGGAATATATAAAATGGAAAATATGGAACTGCTCACTTTCGAAAAGAAAGCTGGAAATATTTTATCTATTCCAATTGAAAAAATAAAGAAAAGCAACGAAATAAATCAAGTATTATTCAACAGAAATAATTTTAATCCAATATTTGAAAATAATCAATTATTTACATCGGGTTATTTTGACGAAATAAAAAACTTTATTAACCTTTGCGAAAACATTAAAGCCAAAAATATTACTACTTTAAATGATTTGAAATTAACCTATAAATTAATTTCAAACTTAAAACAAATTAAATAATGTACGGAAAATTAGATTATATTAAAAGAGGTTTGCGATTTGTTAATAACACTATACGCCCTAAACATAAAGTAATTTCAACTCTAATGTTATATGCTACCGACTTATGCGATTCGGGCTGTAAACATTGTTTAATTTGGGCAAAACGACCAATAGTACATTTGCCAATGTCAAAAATTCTTGAAATAATGAATAGCAAATGTGTAAACAAAAACACTCGCGTTGGATTCGAAGGCGGTGAGTTTTTATTACACCCCGAAGCTATGCAAATTTTAGAATGGTTTACTAAAAATCATCCTAATTACGATTTGTTATCAAATTGTTTAAAACCAGAGAATTTAATTGAAGCTGTTAAAAAATATCCTCCTCAAAGATTGTTTATTTCATTAGATGGCACAAAAGAAACCTATCAATATATGAGGGGAAAAGATGGATACGATAATGTTTTAAGAGTTATTAATGAATGTAAAAATATAGTTCCAATTTCGTTAATGTTTACTTTATCGCCATACAATAATTTTGAAGACATGGAACATGTTATTGAGATAGCAAAGAAAAACAATATTGATATAAGAATTGGAATATACGGTGATATTGCATTTTTTGATACAATGGATAAAGCCCACGAAACAAAAATTGGCTCATCTAAAAACACAACCAAATTAACATTTAGCGATGTTAAAAATGCAAAACAAGAGTCAAATACGATTAGCAATGTTATTGAAAAACCAAAACAAGATTTTACTGAATACAAGAAAAACATTCCTAAAAATGTTTTAGAAACCTCCGAAAATTACGATTTTTTATTGCTTTACGACGAATGGCGAAAAAATAAATTAAATCTTAAATGTCGCAGCATTATCGATAGCATTGTTATTCACCCAGATGGGAATGTCCCAATTTGTCAAAATCTTGATTTAAAATTAGGAAACGTTAATACCGAAAGTTTAGACAGCATTTTTAACTCAATAGCTACACATAAAATTCATAAACAACATATTAACGAATGTAATGCCTGTTGGATTAATTTTCATAGAAAATACGATATAGTTTTACTTCGAACCTTAGAAAAAATTATCCCTAAATGGCTTATTGAACAGATGTTAGGAGAATATCATTGGACTGAAAATAAAAAAACTACTTATAAAAAATTCATGAAAGAAAACGATTGTAAATAAAAATAAAACATTTTTTAACAAATACTAAAACACATACTATGGGTGGGTTCTAAAAATTCATTTTTTTGAATAATGAATATTGATTAACGATTTTTTATTTTAGAAACACCTAAAAATCAGTAATCTAAAATCGATGTTCCTTGTTCTTAAATTATTTTTTTAATTATTAGAACTCCCCTATATCTTAATTTCTATACTATTAAGGTTAAATTTATTCCTACTAATTAAAAAAATTAATAAATTTTTATTACCTTCGCCGAATGTTTTCCAATAAAAATATATTATTCGTATTTATCTCGTTTTCAGTTATTTTGGGCTCATGTAGCAAGTACCAAAAATACTTAAAAAGTTCTGATTATGCCTTAAAATACGATAAAGGCGTTGAGTATTACGAAAAAAAGGATTATTATCGTGCCATAGGTTTATTTGAAGAATTAGAAAATATTTATAAAGGTTCTGAAAAAGCTGAGAAAATACAATATTTTATGGCGTATTGCTATTATAATCAAGGAGATAATATTTTAGGCGGATATTATTTTAAAAATTTTTCGGAACGTTATCCTTTGAGCGTTCATCGCGAAGAATGTGATTACATGTCGGCATATTGTAGTTTTTTAAACTCGCCCGAACCTAGTTTAGATCAAGCCTATACTTATAAAGCAATTGAGGAAATGCAAATGTTTTTGAATAAATATCCTAAAAGTACCCGATTAGCAGAATGCAATAAAATTGTTGACGATTTACGTGATAAACTTGAAATTAAATCATTTCGCTCAGCAAAGTTATACTTTGAAATTGGCGATTATAAGGCAGCTATTGTAGCTCTTAAAAACGGATTAAACGATTATCCCGACACACAATTCAGGGAAGAAATTTTATATTTAACATTAAAATCGACTTATTTACTTGCTGAAAATAGTATATTTGCAAAAAAAGCAGAAAGATATCAAAACACCGTTGATGAGTACTACGCATTAACTTCAGAATTCCCTAATACAGAATACCTTAAAGAAGCTAAAAAGATTTTTGATGCTTCAACAAATAAATTAAAAAACTAAATTTCAAATATATGGATTACAAAAAATTAAATGCATCAGTTACAACTATTACTAGAGATTTAAATAAAATAGAAGCAGAAACGGGTAATATTTATAAATCTGTTATTATTGTTGCAAAACGATCTAACCAAATTTCACTTGAAATTAAAGACGAACTTAATAAAAAACTTGAAGAATTTGCATCATTTACCGATAATTTAGAAGAAGTTTTTGAAAACAGAGAACAAATAGAAATTTCGCGTTTTTACGAAAAACTTCCAAAACCATCATCAGTAGCTCTTCAAGAATTTATCGAAGGAAAATTAAGTTTTCATCTACCCGAATATTCTGATAAAACTTCTGACATGAAATAATGCAACTTCAAGGGAAACATATTGTTATTGGTGTTTCGGGAAGTATTGCTGCTTATAAAACAGCACAAATTATTCGTCTTTTAGTTAAAGAAGGTGCTGAAGTTAGGGTTGTTATGACAGCTTCAGCAAAAGAATTTATAACTCCACTTACATTATCAACATTATCAAAAAACGAAGTACTTTGCGATTTTTTTAACAATAAAGGCAATTGGAACAGTCATGTTGAAATTGGAGTTTGGGCCGATTTAATGTTAATTGCCCCAGCTTCGGCAAACACTATAGCTAAAATGGCAAACGGCATTTGTGATAATCTTTTACTAACATCATATTTATCGGCAAAATGTAAAGTAATTATTGCTCCTGCTATGGATTTAGATATGTTTGCACATAAATCGACACAAAATAATTTAAATATTTTAAGGTCGTTTGGAAATATAATTATTGAACCTACAACTGGTGAGCTTGCAAGTGGATTAGATGGAAAAGGCAGAATGGAAGAGCCAGAAAACATTGTTTTGCAAGTAATAAAAATATTTAATTTAAAAAAAAAACTAAAATCTAAACGCATACTTATAACTGCTGGTCCTACAGTAGAAGCAATAGACCCAGTACGTTTTATAAGCAATCATTCTTCGGGAAAAATGGGATATGCTATTGCAAACTGCTTAGCTGAACAAGGTGCAGAAGTAATTTTAATTTCTGGACAAGTTACAAATCAAAATATTAATAGTAGCATTAAATTAGTGAACGTTGTTACAGCAAACGAAATGTTTAAAGAAACAACAAAATATTTCTCTAAATGCGATGCAGCAATACTTGCAGCTGCAGTAGCCGATTACACACCTAAATTTGTTTCAGAAAAAAAAATAAAACATTCTGCAAATAATACTGTTATTGAATTAATACCTACAAAAGATATAGCCGCTCATTTAGGTACAATTAAAAAAGACAACCAAAAAATTATCGGCTTTGCATTAGAAACAAATGATGAATTAAAAAATGCAAAACTTAAACTTAAAAGCAAAAATTTAGATTTTATTGTACTTAACTCGCTTAACGATAAAGGCTCGGGTTTTGGAACCGAAACAAATAAGGTTACATTTGTTTTTAAAAACAATAAAATTATTAATTTTGAGTTAAAGCATAAATCTCAAGTTGCTGAGGATATTGCAGATGAGTTACATAAACTTTTATCATAAAATTATGCAAAAGTTCATAATAATATGTTTTTTATTTATCTCAAATTTAATTATCGCACAAGAATTAAATTTTAGAGTTCAGGTTGTTTCACAACAAATTCAAGGGTCGAATAAACATATTTTCGAATCTATGCAAAAAGATATTTACGAGTTTTTAAATAACCGTAAATGGACCGATAATGTTTTTTCGAACGACGAACGTATTGAATGCAACATTTTAATTAATTTAACCGAACAAGTTTCAACCGATGAGTTTAAAGGAACAATTCAGGTACAATCGAACCGCCCAGTTTTTAATTCAAATTTTAATTCTGTAATTTTTAATTTTAAAGATAACGACGTTCAATTTAGATATGTTGAGTTTCAATCGATGGAATTTAGCGAAAACACAAACATGTCGAACCTTACATCACTATTGGCTTATTACGCATACATTGTTATTGGACTCGATTACGATTCTTTTTCGTTAAATGGAGGCACACCTTATTTTCAAAAAGCCGAAAAAATTGTAACAAATGCACAAACGGCACAAGAAAAAGGTTGGAAATCGTTTGAAAGTCAACGTAATAGATATTGGTTAACCGAAAATATTTTAAATCCAAAATATGCTCCTGTGCGTGAATTTTACTATTTATATCACAGAAATGGATTAGATATTATGGCCGAAAAAGCTGCTGATGGAAGAACTCAAATTGCAGAATCATTAAAACTTTTACAAAAAGTTTTTCGCGAAAAACCAAGTCAATTTATGACATTTCTGCAAGTTGTTTTTGATGCCAAATCAGATGAATTCGTTAATGTTTTTTCAGAGTCATTTCCCGACGAAAAAACCCGAATTAACAATTTATTAAAAGAAATTGACCCTGCTAATTCTTCAAAATATCAAAAAATAATGTTAACCGACGGCAAATAATAATTTGTGCTTCAAACATTAATCATACAAAATTATGCTTTAATTGACAACCTTCAAATTGGTTTTAATTCTGGTTTTTCGACTATTACAGGCGAAACTGGAGCAGGAAAATCAATTATTATGGGAGCATTATCTCTTATCTTGGGACAAAGAGCCGATATTACATTTCTTAAAAATAAAGATAAAAAATGTGTAATTGAAGGCGTTTTTATTGTAAATAACAATATACACAAACATTATTTTGATGAACACGATTTAGATTTTTCTGACACAATAATTTTACGTCGCGAAATTGCTACCAATGGCAATTCTAGAGCTTTTGTTAATGATACTCCTGTTTCTTTAACAGTAATCAAAGAAATTGCATTAAAATTAGTAGATATACATAGCCAACACGAAAATTTACTGCTAGCAAATGGAAAATTTCAACTTTCAGTTTTGGATTCAATTTCAAAAAACAATAAACAACTAAATGAATATAAAATATTATACAATAGTTATAACACTATACAAAATAAAATTAATAATTTAAAAGAGCAAGCAAAAAAAAACAGTATCGATGCCGATTACTTTAATTTTCAACTTAAACAACTCGATAGTGTAAATTTAATTGAAACTGAATTTAAAGAATTGGAAGACGAAAGAGATATTTTATCTCATTCAAGCGAAATAATTGAACAAATATCTTTAGCTGTTAACATTCTTAAAGAAGGCGAAAATCCAATTATTTTAAAATTAAAAGAGCTTAAGCAAATTATTGATAATCTGACAAAAAATCTTCACACTGCAAACGAATGGAAAGTTCGACTTGAAAATATTTTTATCGAAATAAAAGATGTTGCATTTGAAATAGAAAATACAATATCTAAAATTGAAACAAATCCCAAACGATTAGAAAACATTTTAGAAAAATTAGACACTATTTATACCCTAGAACAGAAACATAAAGTTAATTCTATTAAAGAGTTAATAGATATTAGAGATGATTTTAGATTAAAATTAAATTCTATAGAAATTATTGATAATGAAATTCAAACACTCGAAATAGAACTTAAAAAGCAATACGAATTATTAAAAATACAAGCTAAAGGCCTTACCGAAAATCGAAAAAAAGCAATTATTTCAATTGAAAAAAGCATTATTCCAATGTTAAAACTTTTAGGAATATTAAATGCAAATTTTAAAGTTCAACTTACCGAAAACTCCGAATTTACTTCAACAGGAAAAGATAATGTGAAATTTGTTTTTTCTGCAAACAAAAATGTGGAACCAATGGATATTTCAAAAGTTGCTTCGGGTGGAGAACTTTCAAGACTTATGTTATCAATAAAATCATTAATTGCCGACACAAATGAAGTTGCTACAATTATTTTCGATGAAATTGATACAGGTATTAGCGGAGAAATTGCATATAGTATGAGCGAAATAATGCATAAAATGTCGAAAAAAATTCAAGTAATAGCAATTACACATTTACCACAAATTGCTTCGCGGGGTGAAAATCATTATCTTGTTTATAAAACAAATAACAAAGAAACATCTGAAACTCGTATTACTCTACTAAATCAAGATGAAAGAGTTACAGAAATTGCTAAAATGCTTAGCGGAAAACAAATAACAGAAGCAGCATTAGAAAACGCTAAAAACTTGTTAAAAAATTGATTATATTAGCAAAAAATTGTTTTAACAATTATTTTAATGAAAAAAAATATTAGTACAATATTATTTTTTTTAATCATAATTTTATCGAAATCAAACTTATATTCTCAAAATTTCGGATTAGGTGCCGAAGGTATTTACAATTTTCAAACTA